>DATFWC010000366.1:0-10191 GCA_035259885.1 Xanthobacteraceae bacterium | reverse complement strand
ATGACACAGCCGCTCTCGTAGATGGGTCCCATCCGTTTGGCTTCCTCGCCGCAAGCATGCGGAATGTGGGTACGGACCAGGGCGGTCCGACCGGATATGAGGTGATGCAGTGAACTGCTGCTATCTCCGGAAGCCAGTCCTTGTGCATATCGACCGCGCCGCCGCGCTGCGCTCCGTATGGCTCCGCGCGCCGCCGCTGCGCCGAGCTTCCGTACTCACACCCAGTCAGTCAGGGTGCTTGACTCAAAATGCCCCATATGAGGGTGGGCTGAGCGAAGCGAAGCCCACGCGGTCTTCCTCGGGCAAATGATCCGCGTGGGCTTCGCGCGCCACGCCGAGAAATTATCGATTGGATGAGCAGGCGCTCAGCCCACCCTACCACGGATTATCCCCACAGCCTCTGCGTCGCCATCCGGGCGCCCTCGTTCAGCGCGTCAAACTTCGCCCACACGATGCTCGGGTGAATCTCCTTGGAGCCCGCGAAGGTGGCGAAGCCGCAGTCGGAGCCGGCGATCACGTTCTCGCGTCCGACGATCTCGGCGAAGCGCAGGATGCGGTCCGCCACCAGCTCGGGATGCTCCACGAGCACGGTGGAGTGCGAGATCACGCCCGGGATCAGCACCTTTTCCTCGAGCCTGACGTCGCGCCACACCTTCCATTCATGCTCATGGCGAGGGTTGGCGGCCTCGAACGAATAGGCGCCGGCGCGGATTTTCACGACGATGTCGATGATGTCCTTGAGCTCCATGTCGTGCACGCGCGGGCCCATGTTGATGCCATAGCAGGTGTGGTGGCGGATTTTTTCTTCCGGTATGCCACGCAGCGCGTGATTGAGCGCCTCGACCCGCACCTCGGCCCATTTGCGGCACTGCGCGATCGTGGAGTCGGGGCGCAGCATGTAATAGGTGACGAGCCGCGGATCGTCGATCTGCACCAGGAAGCCGGCGTCGACGATTGCTCTGTATTCCTCATGCATCGCATCCGCGATGGCGAACAGAAATTCCTCCTGCGTCTTGTAGTAGGCGTTCTTCTGCCAGTCCTCGACGTTGGAGGGCGAGATCGCCGGCATGAACACCTCGGCCGGCCTGGCGCCGTCGAGCGCGGCCTTGAGATTGTCGATGTCGCGCCCAAGCTGCGCGTGGCCGCGGTAGGTGATCGGCCCGGTGCACACCATGTGATGCTGGCGCGACGCCGCGTGGGTCTCGCCATAGAATTCGGGAAACGATTTTGCCTCGCGCGATCCCGCCCATGGGCTCATGCCCGGGCTGGTGTCGATCTCGAACCCGCCCAGGCGTTCGTTCACATAGGACACGAAGCTCGGCTTGCCGTATTCGCCGTCGTCGATGACGTCGATGCCAAGTGCGATCTGCTTCTCTACGATCTGCCGCACGGCCTCGCGCAAGCGCGCGGCGTTCTTCGGCTGATCGAGGGCGCCGCCGTCCGCCTGCACGAGGTCGAGAAGGTCGGGCGGCCGCGGCAGGCTGCCCACATGGGTGGTGAGGATGCGATCGGTGCTGCGCTTCATGCTTCGCCTCTCCGCGGGTCGTTCCCGCGTCGGCGGGAACCCATGAACACCGATCGTACAAGTTCATTCGGTCGGTGGTCATGGGGTCCCCGCTTTCACCGGGACGACGCAAGAGTCAATCGAGTTTTATTCCCGCCGTCTGAATCACCTTCTTCCACCGCTCCGCCTCGCCGCGCACGAAGGCGGCGGTGGCCTCCGGTCCGAGCCCCGAGGGCTCGGACGCATGGTCGCGAAAGCGCTGCGCCACCTGAGGCTGCCAGACGGCTTCGGCGAAATCGGCGCTCAGCCGATCGGCGATGGTTTTCGGCGTCTTCGGCGGCAGGAAGGCGCCGACCCAGGTCGCCGACACGAAGCCCGGCAGCGTTTCGGCGATCGTGGCCACGTCCGGCACGCTCGCAAGCCGCTTTTCCGTCGCGACCGCCAGCATGTTCAGCCGACCGTCCTTCACCAGCGCCAGCGACACGCCGAGATTGTCGAACATGATGTCGACGTCGCCGGCGACCAGGCCCTGCAGCGCCGGCGCCGAGCCGCGGTATGGCACGGTGACGAATTTGACGTCGGCGACCTGCTGGAACCATTCGGAGGTCAGGTGTGACGTGGTGGCGGGCCCCTGCGTGGCGGCGCTGATCTTTCCCGGATTGGCGCGCGCATAAGCGATCAACTCCGGAAGGGTTTTGGCCGGCACTTTCGGGCTGACGATCAGTGCGGTCGGGATCGTCGCCAGTAGCGCCACCGGCACGAACTCGGCCGGGTCGAAGGCGAGCTTGGGGTAGAGGGTCGGATTGACCGTGAGCGGCCCCGGGATCGAGATCAGCAGCGTGCTGCCGTCGGGGTCCGAGCGGAATGCGGCCTCGGTGCCGAGATTGCCGCCGGCCCCCGGCCGGTTGTCGATGACGATCGGCTGGCCCCATTTGCGCCCGAGCCAGTCCTGCAGCGTGCGCGCCAGCACGTCGGTGATGCCGCCGGCCGGCACCGGCACGATCATCCTGACGGCGCGCGCGGTATCTTGCGCCTGGGTGATATGCGCTGTGAACAGCGTCGCGAGCAACGCGAAGGCGATGCGCACGGCAACACCACTTGCTCCACCTCTCCCCGGCGGGGAGAGGTCGGCGCGCGAAGCGCGCCGGGTGAGGGGGCAACTGACTGACTTATCCAGACTCACTTGCCCCCTCACCCCAACCCTCTCCCCATCGGGGAGAGGGAGCGCGCCGAGTTCGCGGCCGCATCATTGCGTCAGCCAAGTCTATGCTTGCCGCACCCGCAGCGAAAGCTTGGAAGCAAGGTGCCCACCAGCCGCGTGGCCCATCACGACGGCAGCGGGCGGCCCACCTTTGCCTCGAGCGCGCGGCGATGGATCAGCTCGGCGAACGCGATGTCCTCGAGCGCGATGCCGAGCGATTTGAACAGGGTGATGTCCGATTGCGTCTTGCGGCCGCGCCGCTTGCCCGCCACGAGATCGCCGAGCTCGATCACGTCATTCCACGCAAGGTTCCCGGCGGCGACCAGGTCGCGGAATTCTCCCGCCTCGATCTCGGCCTGGGCGCGATGATCGGTCACGCGGACGGCGGCGCGCAGCACGGTCGCCGCGTCGACCTCGCGCCGGTCGCCCGAATTGGCGCCGGCTGCGTTGACATGCGTGCCGTCCGAAAGCCATTCGGCGTGGCATACCGGCGTGGCGGACTTGGTGATCGTCACCACCACGTCGGCGCCGTCCACGCAGGCTTCGCCCGAGCCCACCGGCTCGGTCTCGATGCCGAGTTCGTCGGCCACCGCGAATGCGAAGGCGGTGCGGCGCTCGCGCGACGGGCTGAAGACGCGCACACTGCGGATCGGCCGCACGGCGCACACGGCGGCGACCTGCGTGCGCGCCTGCTTGCCGGAGCCGATCACGGCGAGCGTGCTGGCGTCCGGATTGGCCAGCAGCTTCGTCGCCAAGCCGCTCGCGGCGCCGGTGCGCAACGCGCCGAGAAGATCGGCTTCGATCATGGCCATCAGGCCGCTGCCGTCGCCGGCATAGAGGAGCACGTGGTAGCGCGCGCCGCCCTTGCCGGCGAAATAGGCCTTGAGCCCGAAAATGCCTTTCTTCTCGCAGGCCGCGCCCATGAGGTTGAGGCTGCCGGCGGCGAGCTTGGCGCGCTGGCGCGGCAGGTTGGTGGTGCCGGGATCGTGCCACAGCGCGAACGTCCCCTCGAGGACCGCGATGGCGTCCTGCACGGTGACGAGGCGGGCGACGTCGGCTTCGGTAAGATAGATGGGTTGATGCATGGGCAATCCCACTTGTTCTGAATCGTAGGGTGGGTTGAGGCGCGTCGCGAGGCGTTGGACATTTGTCGCAGCCTTGCGCGCCGAAACCCACCGTGAACGGTTCATCGTTGGTGGGTTTCGGCGCGAGACGCCGTGATCCTGTTCGCAAGTCGAGCGCGGCGCCTCAACCCACCCTACGGCGCAACAATCCTATATACTCATCGACCGTGCCTTCTCCTCGATCGCCTTGCGGTCGAAACGGTTGATCTCATCCAGCAGCTCGGTGGTGAACACCGTGCTCACGTCCTTCACCTGACCTTCGAGCCCGGCGAACACCACCTGCGCCTGCCATTCCTCCAGCGTCATGGCGCCCATGCGCTTGTCCGCCTGCCACGGCCCGGGGAACCATTTGTCCTTGCGCGAGTCGACCACCTTCTTGGCTTCGGCGAACGCCTCGGCGTCGCTCTTACCCTTGGGCTTCGACTCCGGATAGATCTCCCAGTGCAGCCGGATGGCAAGATCGGGATTGGCGTAGGAGAATACCGTGCCCATGGCCATGGCACGGAAGAAACGCACGTAGAGATCGCGGTTCTTGGCGAGCTCGGAGCGCCTGATACCGTAGCAGTTGCCGAACAGTTTTTGCATGCCCGGCGAATTGGGCAGGTGGCGCAGCGGGAAGCCGGCGATCTCGATGCGGGCAAAGCTGCCGTCCCAGAACGCCATGGCATCCACGCGGCCGCGATAGATCGCCTCGCCGGCCGGCCCGCCTTCGCCAATCGCGACCCAGTCGACGTCCTTGTCGGGATCGATGCCGAGTTCCTTGAACATGGCGCGGGCGCCGAAATAGCCGGTGTCGCCCTGGTTGCGGATGCCGACGTTCTTGCCCCTCAGTTCGGCCAGCGACTTGATCGGGCTGTCCGGTTTCACCGCCACCGACCAGTGCGGCTGGCGCAGCCAGCAATAGGGGAACACGATGTCGAGGCTGGGATTCTTGGCGTAGACGCCGAGGAAGCCGATCGGCGACACCGCCGAGGTATCGCAATTGCCGCTCGCGATCGCCTGGATCGACTGGCCGACGCCGGAGAGGTTGAGGATTTCCATCCGGCAGCCTTCCTGCTCGTAGAACTTGAGCCGCGGATGCTGGCCCATGGTGAGGAAGATCACCTGAGTGTCGATGATGCCGGCTGCATTGCCGAGCCGTACCACCGGCAGCGACTGCCCGCGCGTCACCTGCGGCGCGGCCACGAGCGTGGTTGCGGCCGCGCCAGCCAGGGCGGTGAAACGGCGCCGTGTGATCATATGTTGCTCCTTCTGCAGAACGCGTGCTCGCATCTGACGTTCATTTTTTCTCGGGTGTCATCCCGGCCGAGCGCCTTTAGGCGCGAGAGCCGGGAACCAAGTACCCCTGTCGAGCAGATTTCGTGATGCCGGGGTACCTGGGTCCCGGATCGGCTCGCTGACGCGAGCCGATCCGGGATGACAGCCGAAGCTGTGGCGCGCTACCGCCACCCTTATCGCCCCGGCGTGAGCACGTCGGCGATCCAGTCCCACATGTAATGGACGCCGATCGTGATGTCGTCCACCTGGCAATGGTGGAAGCCGCCTTCCTCCTTGGTGAACACCTTGAAGGTCTTTTGCCGCGACCCGACCGCATCAAAACATTTCTGCGCGGTGGCAAGCGGGATCTGCTCGTCGCCTTCGCCGTGCACCAGCAGGAACGGGCACTGCATCTTCTGCACGATGCCGTCGAGGCGGAACCCTTCCAGCACTTTCAGCGCAGCCTCCTGGCTGTTCACGCCCAGGACCCATTGCAGGTGCTCCGGCGGGACCGACAGCGACAATACCGCCCCGGTCTTGAGCTGCTCGAGGCGGCGCGCCCACACCTCGTAATAGTCCCATTGCGCCCCCCAGGCGACGCAACAGGCAAAGCGCGGCTCGAGCGAGGCGGCGCGCGGCGCGTAATAGCCGCCCAGGCTCAGCGCCATCACGCCGATGCGCTTTGCGTCGAACTCGCGCCGCGCCGCGAGATACTCGTAGACCGGCGTGGCATAGCGCTCGGTCTCGGCGATCAGCGGCAGGTTGCGGAAGCGCACGCTTTCGCCGTTGCCCGGCCCGTCGACGATCAGGCAGCCGACGCCGCGTGCCGCCAGGTCGGCGACGCCGTAGCCATATTGCAGCTCCTTGGTGACGTCGAAGCCGTCGAAGAACACCATGGCGGGCGCGGCCTTGTCGCCATTGATCTCGGGGTCGGGATGCACCAGCAGGCCGGGCAGGCTGGTGTTCTCGTAAGGGATCTCCACCGGCTCGATGCGCGGGCGGCGGACGAGCGCGGCGGCGGCGCGAAAAATGTCAACCGAGCGCTTATACACCTCCATGCCGGCCTGGCTCTTCGGCTGCAGGAAGCGCTCGCCCGTCTGGTAGTAGCGGGTCGCCCGCATGAAGCACGCCGCCATGGTGAGCTTGTGGCCCTTGCGCTCCTCATCACGTCCCCGCGCCACGACCTTGTCGCCCATGCGCGTCCATTCGGCGAACCAGGCGTCGTCGTCGCCCGCGCGGTCGCGCAACGCGCGCCCGACGCGGTTGACCTCGTCGATCTCGACGCCGGTCCACGGTGCACCCGACAGGCAGATGAGCAGGCCCATCGACCAGCGATAGTTGTCGGGAAAATACAGGAACGTCGGATCGTTCTTGCGATCGGCCATGCGGTTTCTCTCCTTTTTCTGTAGCCCGCATGGAGCGAAGCGGAATGCGGGAACGTCCTCTCCACGAAACAGGAACACCTGCAATGCTGCTCCCGGATTTCGCTGCGCTCCATCCGGGCTACAAGACTCCAACTCAGCTCCCCATCATCCGCATCTCCTCGCCCGACCAGAACAGCAGGCGCCGCTCGATGCGGCGCAGCGTCTGATGCAGGACCACGCCGACCAGCGACAGGATGATGAACACCGAGAACGTGCCGGCGATGTCCATCTGCGCGTTCATCGACAGGATCAGGGTGCCGAGCCCGCGCTGCGCGCCGACGAATTCGCCCACGATGGCGCCCACCACGGCGAACACCGCCGCCATGTCGAGGCCGGCGAAGATGTAGGGCAGGGCGCTCGGCAGCCTCACCTTCCAGAAAATCTGCCACGGGTTGGCGCCGAGCGCGCGCATCAGCTCGAGGCGCTCGGGGTCGACCGCCTTGAAGCCCGCCATGCTGTTGACCAGCAGCGGGAAGAACGTGAGCAGGCAGATGATCACCACCTTCGACGTCAGTCCGAAGCCGAACCACAGCACCACGATCGGGGCGAGCGCGACTTTTGGCAGGCTCTGGATTGCGATCAGGTAGATGCGAAGCGTCGCGTCGAGCACGCGGAACTGCGAGATGATGGTGCCGAGTACGAGGCCGACGCCGGAGCCGATGAAGAAGCCGAGCAGCACCTCGGCCACGGTGACGCCGGTGTGCAGCCAATATCCGCCGCGGTCCATGAGGCCGGCATCGAGCCCGCGCCACAGCGCCGTGACGATGGCGCTCGGCGTCGGCAGCACGTAGTTGGGCACCTCGAAGAACGGCACGCCCCATTCCCACAGCGCGATGATGACCGCGAGCAGCACCGGCGCCAGCACCAGTTCGGGCCGCGTGCGCATGAGCAGCGTGAACGCGCCCGGCCGTTCGGCGCCGGACCCGGCAAGCACATCAGGAACGCCTTCGTGCACCGTCATGAGAGGCCTCCAGCAAGACCGGGCGCGCCGGCGTCGCCCTGGCCGTAGAGCAGCCGGCGGATATCGCCGGTCAGGCGCGCGAACAGCGGATCCCCCATGGCGTCGATCGGCCGCGGCCGCGGGATGGGGACATCGATGATGCGGGCGATGCGCCCCGGGCGCGGCGTCATGACCACCACGCGGTCGCCGAGGAACACCGCTTCCGGGATGCTGTGGGTGATCAGCAGCACGGTCTTGCCGCTTTCCCGCCAGATGCGCTGCAGTTCGAGGTTCATCTGCTCGCGCGTCATGGCATCGAGCGCGCCGAACGGCTCGTCCATGAGGAGCAGCTTCGGATCGCTCACCAGCGCGCGGCTGATGGCGGCGCGCTGCTGCATGCCGCCCGACAGCTCCATCGGGTACTTGTCGGCGAACTCGGCGAGGCCCACCATTTTCAGCAACTCGCCCGCGCGCGCCCGCGCGAGGCCGAGCGGGATGTCCTGCACCTCTGCCGGTAGCAGCACGTTGTCCAGCACGGTGCGCCACGGCAGCAGCACCGGATTCTGGAACACGATGCCGATGTCGCGGCGCGGCGCCGCTACCGGGCTGCCGGCCACGCGCACGGCCCCTGCGCTCGGCGGCACCAGGCCGGCGAGAATCTTCAGGAGCGTGGTCTTGCCGCAGCCGCTGGGGCCGACCACGGTGACGAACTCGCGTTCGCGCACGCGCAACGAGATGTCGTCGAGCGCCCGGATACGATCGTTGCGCACGGTAACGAAGGTCTTGTCGAGGCGGGCGATCTCGATGATCGGCACGGCCTCGGCGGCCGCGGCTGCGGTTGTGTCGACCGGACGATCCGCAGCTTGCACGCGCATGACGCTCCTTCGGGGCGGTTTCCCGGCCCCCGAATAAACCTTCAGCGGATCGGCACGTCAAACGGGACGATGGTCTTGGTGAAATCGTCGATCAGCACGTGCACCTCGATGTGCCAGCGCCCGGTGAGTACCAGGTCGTTGCCGTGATAGATGAAGTGGCCCGCCTCGTCGCGATCCGCCTGGCGGCGCAGCGGTTCGATGCCGGCCCGCGGCAGGGACAATTCCAGCGCCACCTCGCGCGGCGCCACGCTCCCGCCGTCGGCATTGGCGACGTCGACGGCGATCGCATTGTGCCCGGCGCTCGCGGGCGCCACCGCCAGCGTGACGCGATAGCGGCCTTGCGCCTGCGTGTCGCGGAAACCCGCGCTGCTGCCGGTCGCCGTGCCGGTATCGCGGGCGACTACGCTGCGCGGCGGCTCGATCTGGCTGAGCATCGCGGTGAACGTCAGGATGGCGGCGAACAGCAGGTACTCGGCCCAGACGGCGCGAATGAACACCGCCGTACCGTTGATGCTGTCTTCCACCAGCAGCGGGGTTGCATACCACTTGTTGTGCCCCGCCACGGCGAGCAGAAGCACGACCGCGACCAGCTTGCCCACCAGCACGAGACCGTAGGTCGTGCGCCACAACAGCGCCAGGTGCTGGACCTGGACGACCGCGATGATCACGCCCACCACCAGCAGCAGCGAGACGGCGACCAGCGCATAGGCCGAGAAGCGGACCGCATAGCGATGGGCGTTGTCGGGCGGGTCCGCCCGCAGGCCGGACATCAGCAGCGGCAGCGCTCCCAGCCAGAACGCCGCGCACAGCGCGTGCAGCGGCACCGCCCAGCGCATCAGCCATTGCGGCGCCGCCGTCGCGGCATGCCCGGTGAGCGCCAGCGAGCCGATCGCCATGAGGCTGCCGACCATGGCGATCAGGAAGCTGGCGCCATGATCCAGGCGCGGGAGCGCCGCCAGCATGAGCACGAGCCCGGTCGCTGCCACGATCAGGCTCTGGGCCAGCGATGAGGACAGGGCCAGGCGCCAGGTGTCGGCGTCCGCCAGCCCGCTGAGCGGCAGTCCGGCGAAGTTGCAGCCCGCCACCCCCAGCAACAGCGCGCCCAGCCCCAGGGCCGCCAGGTCGGCCGCCAAAACCGTGATGCGGCTGCAGCGCACGGCATCGGGGGCGAAGTCGGCAATGAGCCAGAGCGCCAGGATGGCGCCCACGGCGATCAGCAGGGCGGCGAGGAACAGCGCACGGATGGCGGCAAGCGCCAGCACTGTGATGACGTCGCCGGTCTCGATCTCGGCCTCCGACGCCGGCGCCACGTCGCCGACCGAGAACATGACCGAGCCGGCAATCGCATGCGAATCGAGCGAGATCACCCGGTAGCTGACCACATAGGTGCCGTTCGGCAGATCGGGCGGCAGCGGCAGCACGATGGTCGCGTTCTCGACCCGCGGCTGCGTGTCGAGCGGCTTGGCGTTGACGTCGACCACGCGCAACATCACCGGGGTGACCGGCTCGTTGAAGCGCAGGGTCACCTCGCGCGGCGCCTCCGTCACCACAGCGCCGTCCACCGGCACGGTCTCAACCAGCACGGCATGCGCGTGCGCATTCTGGGTGAAGAAGAGCAGGCCGAGGAAAGCGAGGAGAAGCAGCACGGCGCCGTAGCCCGGATGGAGCGAAGCGAAATCCGGGAGCGGCCTGCCCATGGTCTTGGAATCGCGGAGAGGCTGTTCCCGCATTCCGCTTCGCTCCATGCGGGCTACCGGGGAAGAATCAATGCCGTTGGGCCTTGGGCAGGAGTCTCAGGAACGGCGCCGGCTCCTTGTAGTCGCCGCGCGATTTTCCCGCCGCCGGAATCTCGATCCAGCGGTGGGA
>DATFWC010000365.1:0-2919 GCA_035259885.1 Xanthobacteraceae bacterium | reverse complement strand
GTGGCGACCGCCAGGCGGACGCGGCCTTCGATGACCAGGTAGATGCGGGCGGCCGGATCGCCGCGCGCGAACACCATCTCGCCTTTCTTGAAGCGCAGCTCGCGAAACGCCGCCGCACAGGCCTCCACCTCCTCCGGGCTCAGGCCGCCGAACAGGTCGGTACGGACCAGAAGCGGGACGAGACTGTGCTTTGCCGACATGTCGGGCCGGCTAAGTGACGCTGGCGAGCGCCGCCCGGATGCGTCCGTCGCCCCAGGTGTTGGGCGGCGTCGGCGCCGCGCCGGGATAGCGAATATCCGTGCCCTGGCCCTGCTGCAGCGTCACCTGCTGCCCGCCGCCGCTGACCACGACGCGCCCGCGCTGCACGAACACGCCGAAGACGCCGCCGCTCGGACCGGCGAAGAAGCGCGTGCCGCGCACGGCGATCAGGCCGAACGAGCTGCGCACCTGCATCGGCGCGGGCGGCGCCCCCGAGGGGCGATCGAACAGCATGGCGCCGGCCTCCAGCGTGATCTCGCCGCCGGCGTCGACCAGGTAGCGGTCGATCGTGACGCGGGCGAGCTCGCCCAACCGTACGCGCGTGCGCCGGCCGAGCTGGAGGGTCATACGCGACGCCTCACCGGTGCGGACGCGGTCGGCAATGAACACCGGGGCTTCGCGCGTCAGCGCGCGGCGCGCCAGACCGGTTTCGGCAAAGCCCTGGCCGTTGACGTCTTCGATCAGGCCGGCCTGTTCGGCGCTTTGCGCGCCGGCGCGACGCGGCATGACCAGCGCGAGAGCCGCCGCACCGAGGCCGAATAACGAACGGCGATGGAGCAGATCACGGCGACGAAGATCATAGATCGTCACGGACATCTCCCTGCGGCTGATTGGAAGAGCTCTCCTTCTCGACGCGCCATTAGAGCACAGAACATCGCGCACGCGTAAATAGCGTGTCTCAATAGCGAAGCGTTCGCGGCAACCTGACGTTGGGCCACGGAAGCGGGCTGCGAGCCCCGTCGCCCTACAGATATTTGCGGAGGTCGGCGGCCGCCTCGGCGGTGCCGCGCTTGATATTGAACGGCGCAACGAAGCGGCCGTCCTTGTCCATCAGGTAGACGATGGCGGTATGATCCATCGTGTAGCCGCCGTTCTCCTGCGGCACCTTCTTGGCGTAGACGCGATAAGCCCGGGTCACGCCGGCGATAGCCGCCGGGTCGCCGGTCAGCGCGCGCAGATGCGGATCGAAGCTGGCGATGTAATCCTTGAGCTCGGCGGGCGTGTCTCGTTCGGGATCCACAGTGACGAACAGCGCATTCACCTTGTCGGCATCGGGACCGAGCGCGCGCAGCACCTCCGACACCTCGAACAAGGTGGTGGGGCACACGTCGGGGCAATTTGTGAAGCCGAAGAACACCAGGAACGGGTGGCCCTTCATGTCCCGGTCGGTGACGGTGCGGCCGTCCTGATCGACGAGCTCGAATGGCCCGCCGATGGCCGCGGCGGCCTGCGGGAGCGGGCCGGGAACGCGGCCGGCCACGAGCAAGATGACGCCGAAACAGGCCACCAGGCCGGCGAGAAATGCCGCCCCGATCAGCAGGATGCGCGCGGCCGGGTTCATGGTGGTCCCGGACCTCACAGGCAGGCCGCAAAGCCCGCCCGGATCATCTCGAAGAACACCGCGGTGCCGAAATGCGCCCACAGGGCGATGGTGGCGGCCAGCAGTGCGCCGACCGCAAGGGCGATCACGATCAGCGGGCGCCGATTCGCGCGCGGAGATGCTGAGACGATGTCGGCCATGATGGCCTCCCGGAGGCGCCCAGGCGCCTCCCCGTCACATAAGGGGGCCGGGACCCGGCGGCAACCGGTGCATCGCACGCGGCGCGCAGGGGCAACCCTCGTGGTTGCCTGGGCACCCGCAAGGGGTGCCCCTATGGGTCGGCGATTCGCCCTTACGAGCAGGACGGATAGAGCGCCGACAGTTCACGGCCGCGGAGAAAGATGGTCCTGCTGTGGAGCCCGCCGCGCCGCTTGATCCAGTCGCGCACCCGCGGCGGATAGGCCGCCATCAGCAGGCGCGTGCCGCCAGTACTGCGGACCGGCTGCCCGTCGGCTCCCGGCATCCAGGCGGCATGGAACCCGAGCACCGCATTCGGCGTCATGCAGATGCGCTCGCGCGGAATCACCGCCAAGGCCAGCGTGCAGGCGGACAAGCACGGACCGTCGATAACAACCCTGTGCCCGGCCTCGCGGATCATCGCGTATTTGTAGAGATAGGGTCCGATCTGCCCCCCGAAGTCGCGCTGGATACGTACTTCTGCTGATGCCGATCCGATGCCGATCAGCGTTACCAGCGCGCCGACCACAGCGGCGCACCGCACTCCCGCAAAGACCATTCACTCCTCCCCTGGGCTCTTGTCGCCCACACTCATACTGCCTGCTCTTTTCAGAAAGCCAAGCAGATTTTTTTGTGGCGGATTTCGTCAATAGACAAAATTCTTTTCAGGTGACCTAGCGTCAGCATCATTCGACCGGGCCAGGCGGCCATCGCCGAACACCGGCAACGCGCCCCGCGCGAACGAAACCTGCGTCGGATTAACAACCCCAATCAAACAACCGGCCTGCGGCGTCGGAGTTCTCTAGGCCTCGGGCACGCCGACATAAATATCGTCGCCCTCCTGGCGCACCGGATAGGTGCGCAAATCCTGGGCGGCCGGTCCCGACAGGCACTCGCCCGTGGCGATGTCGAACTGTGCCGCATGCAGCGGGCACTCGATCGTGCCGGCCTGGACGAAGCCCTGCGACAGGACGGCGAATTCGTGGGTGCACACGTCGTCGATGGCGTGAATTGCGCCATTGATCCGGTAGAGCGCGATGGCGGCGCCGTCGACGTCGACCGGGAATCCCTCGCCGTCGCGCACGTCGGAGGCGGACGCAACC
>DATFWC010000364.1:0-11515 GCA_035259885.1 Xanthobacteraceae bacterium | reverse complement strand
CATCTTCAAATCGCGCCGGTCGCCGGAACCGAGAGGTTCTCGGCAACGCGACCCGGCCCACGTTTTTGTACATCCGCAGCCGTCAAATCGCCTGCGGCGCCTGGCCAACGAAGGCGTCGCGACCGCCGCGGCGCGGCGATGCAAGGTGTCAGGTCTCCTGCTCCTGGAACACTTCCTCGCGCTTGGAGCGGATCGCCGGCAGCGCGACGATGAGGAGCAGCACGAGCGCGGCGATCAACAGGCCGGCGCTGATCGGCCGTTGCACGAAGATGAGCGGGTCGCCGCCCGAGATGCGCATGGCGCGCCGGAGGTTCTCCTCCATCAGCGGCCCGAGCACGAAGCCGAGGATCAGCGGCGCCGGCTCGCAGTCGAGCTTGTAGAACACGTAGCCGGCAACGCCGAAGAACGCCGCCAGCAGCACGGCCGCCGAGCTGTTGTTCACCGTGTAGACGCCGATGCCGCAGAACAGGAGGATCGCCAGATAGAGGAAGCGGTACGGCACTTTCAGGAGCTGCACCCACATGCCGATCAGCGGCAGGTTGATGATGACCAGCATGAGGTTGCCGATCCACATGGAGGCGATCATGCCCCAGAACAGGTTCGGCCGTTCCGCCATGATCTGCGGGCCCGGCTGGATGCCGTGGATCATCAAGGCGCCGATCATCAGCGCCATCACGGCGTTGCCCGGAATGCCGAGCGTCAGCATGGGAATGAAGGAGGTCTGCGCGCCGGCATTGTTGGCCGATTCCGGGCCGGCCACGCCCTCGACCGCGCCGCGGCCGAAGCGCGACGGATCCTTGGCCGACTTCTTTTCCAGCGCGTAGGCCGCGAACGAGCTCAAGGTGGCGCCTCCGCCGGGCAGCACGCCGAGCGCCGAGCCGAGCGCGGTGCCGCGCAGGGTCGCCGGCCAGGCGAGGCGAAAATCCTCGCGCGTCGGCCACAGCCGCGTGATCTTCTGCGTCATCACCGAGCGGTCCTGCTGCGACTGCGCCAGGTTGGTGATGATCTCGCCGACGCCGAACACGCCGATCGCGAGCGTGGCGACGTCGATCCCGTCGGTGAGCTCACGGATGCCGAAGGTGAAGCGCGTCCCCCCGGTGTTGCCGTCGGTGCCGACCAGGCCGACGAGCAGGCCGAGGATGATCATGGCCACCGCCTTGATCACCGAGCCGTGCGCGAGCACCACCGCCGCGATCAGGCCCAGCACCATGAGGGAAAAATATTCGGGCGAGCCGAACGACTGCCCCACCTTGGCGAGCGGCGGCGCGAAGGTGGCGATCAGCGCTGTGCTGATGCAGCCGGCAAAGAACGAGGCGAGCGCCGCCACCGCGAGCGCGGCGCCGGCGCGCCCCTGGCGCGCCATCTGGTGGCCGTCGATGCAGGTGACGACGGACGAGGTTTCACCCGGCAGGTTCACCAGGATGGCCGTGGTCGAGCCACCGTACTGCGCGCCGTAAAAAATGCCCGCCAGCATGATCAGGCCGGAGGTCGGCTCGAGCTTGAACGTCAGCGGCAGCAGCATGGCGATGGTGGCGATCGGGCCGATGCCGGGCAGCACGCCGATCAGCGTGCCGACCATGGCGCCGATGAAGGCGAAGGCGACATTGGCCGGCGTCAGGGCGACGCTGAAGCCGAGCGCGAGGTTGTGCAGAAGCTCCATCTACCACTCCGGCCAGACCGGGATCGTCAGGCCGAGCCCGAGGATGAAGATCGTCCACGAGAGCACGATCAGCACAGCGGCGGCGGCCAGGGTTTCGAGCGGTTTCAGGCCAGGTGCTGCCACGGCGCCCACCGCGGTCAGCAGCAGGATCGACAGCACCAGCCCCAGCGTCTCCAGCGCCAGCGCAAAGATGACCAGGCTGGCCGTGACGAAGACGAGCGCGCGCCAGCCCCACGACCCGGTCTGCTGCTCGGCCGCGTAGCGCGGATCGCGCGGATGCGCGCCGCGCGGGCGCGAGTCGCGCACGCCCTGAAACAGGATCAGGCAGCCCAGGGCGAGCAGGATCCAGCACAGCAGGCGGGGAACGTAGCCGGTGCCCATCCGCAGCGCGGTCCCGATCGGGTAATCGCGCGACAGCCACAGGCCGAGGATCGCGATGCCAATGAACATCAGCCCCGACAGCACGTGCTTGTGCGTCAGCGTCTGCCAGACCGGATGACGGGCGAGACCGTGGTGGTCGTCGGTGGTCATGCGGCAGCTCGTATGCGCGGCGGTGCCGCATACTCCACCTCTCCCCGCGTGCGGGGAGAGGTCGGATTCCGAGCGGAACGGAGTGGAGCGAAGGAATCCGGGTGAGGGGGCGCTTCCGCGAGTCTGAGCTTGTGGAATCGCCCCCTCGCCCGATTTGCTTCGCTTCGCAAGTGCTCCGCTCGCAAGTCGACCTCTCCCCGCAAGCGGGGCGAGGTGGAGCAGGTGGCATGATCGGAATACACCCTGGCCACCCTACCCTTTCGCCGGAATGACCGGCAACAGCAGATAGGACTCCTTGTCGCCGCCGGCGTGGATCGTGTTGGTGCCGGTGTTGTAGTCGGCGTGATAGTGCATGTAGGACTGGCTCCCGGTCCCGTCGCGCGGCTGGATGTCGAGCTGGATGCGGTGGCCTTTGCGGAACACCATGGACGTCGGCCAGATCTCCACCTGCACCTGCACGATCTCACCGGGCGCGAGCCAGAGCCGCCGCGTGTGCTTGTGGTAGGGGCGATACGGCAGCGACAGCTCTTCATCAAGCTCGCGGTGCGACACGCGCAGCCACCCCTTGGCCACCGGCACCGGCGTGCCCTGCTGCCCGGTCTCCAGCACCTCGTTGCCGTCGGGGTCGAAGTTGCGCAGCGTAAGGAACAGGTCCATGTCCTCGGTCTCGCTCGAAACCCAGAAGCTCGCGGCGAGCGGCCCGGTGATCTCGGTGTCGTGCGCGAGCGGCGGCGTGACGAGCGAAACGCCCATGCCGGGCTTGATGCCGCCGCCCATCACCTGCGACGAGGCGGCCGATGTCGAGCCCATGGAGCCGAGGCTGGTGGCCGCATAGGTGCATGAGCTCGTCCTGCGGGGATTTTGTTGCACCAGCGCGCCGGTGCGGCGCTCCGACGTCGTGTCCGACAGGTCGAAAAAGAATTTCGTCCATTGCGTACGCGCCAGCGGCCACTCGTGCTCGTGGCGCCACTCGATCTCGTCGCGGCCCTTGCGGATCGCGAGCTTCACCGGCGGCTCGCCCATGACCCCGTTGTCGATGCCCTTGAGCCAGTAGTCGAAGAAGCGGAGCTGATCGCGCCTCCCCTCCTCGGTGTAGAACGGATGCACGTGGGTGCCGGCCTGCATGCGCAGCTTCTTGTGCGGGCTGGCGGCGCGCATGAAGGCTTCGGTGTTGCCGCGCAGGTGCAGCGCCATGCCGGACCAGTTGCCGACCGTGAACAGCGGCACCGTGATCTTGTCCCACTGCGCCTGCGAGGCGCGGAAGGCGCCGCTGTCGAGATTGTTGTGCAGCCAGTGATACAGCGTGTTGGTCTGCCAGGCGTCGGGGATCTGGCGCGAGGCGCGGCCCACCGAGTGATGCATCATGTGCGCCACGAACCAGTTGGGCATGAACAGGCTCAGGATGCCGCCATGGAACAGGGCGTCGCGGTAGAGATCGGCAAAGCCTTCCCACGGGATGATCGCCTTCAATGACGGCGGCTGCAGGTTGGCGACGAACCACTGATTGATGGCGAAATAGGAAATGCCGGACAGCCCGACATTGCCGTTGCACCACGGCTGCGCCGCCGCCCATTCGATGGCGTCATAAAAGTCGACCGCCTCGGCGAGCGACCACGGCTCGCACTGACCGGGCGATTTGCCGCTGCCGCGCCCGTCGACGCGCACCGCCGCATAGCCCCTGGGGACCCACCATTCGGGGTTGACCGTCTCCCAGTTCATGTAAGCGTTGGGCTTCTCCTCGAGCGTGTCCGGCGGCACCCACAGCTTGTCCTTCTGATAGGGCCCGAGATTGAGGATGGCGGGACATCTTCCCGCCTCCGCCGGGCGGAACACGTCGGCCTTGAGCCGTGCGCCATCGCGCATCGGCACGTCGACATCCTTCTCGACCACGATGCCGGAGGCGCGGATCGCGGGCGCCGTTTCAATGTTCATGAGCTTGTGTCCATACGCCTGCCCGACTTTCGGCTGTCATCCCGGCCGAGCGAAGCGAGAGCCGGGATCCAAGTATCCCTGCCGAGCCCATTTCGCGATGCTGGGATACATGGTTCCCGGCTCTCGCGCCTGCCGGCGCTCGGCCGGGATGACAGCCGAGAGACCATGATCGTCATATGCAATTGCCCAATTGCGCTCGAGGTGAAGTGCTCAATTGTCCGGCAGCTCGACCTTCACGTCGTCGGCGACCTTGCGCCAGTAGGCGAACTCCGCCGCGTTCCACGCCTGCGCGTCCTCGATCGACGCGTTGGGCACCGGCTTGATCATCTGCTTCTTGAACGCCGTCTGCACCGGCTCGGAGCCAAGCGCCTCCACCACGGCCTTGTGCAGCGTGTCGAGCACGTCGCGCGGCGTGGCGGCGGGCGCGTAGAGCGCCGACCACAGCCCCTTGCCGGTGGCATAGCCGAGCTCGCGCAGGGTCGGGACGTCGGGATAGTCGGTCAGCCGCTCGTCCGCCATGACGGCAAGCGGACGCAGCTGCCCGCCCTTGATCACGCCCGCCGAGCTTGCGGCATTGACCAGCGCCACATGGGCATCGCCGCTCACCAGGTCGTTGGTGATGGCGGCGCCGCCGCCCTTGTTCGGGATGTGCACCATCTGGATGCCCGCCCATTTGGCGAACGCCTCGGTGTCGTAATGGTTGTTCGAGCCGATGCCGACGCTGGCATAGCGCACCTTGCCGGGATTGGCCTTGGCGAAGGCGATGAACTCTGCATAGGTTTTTGGCGCAAAGTCCTTGGTCGTGACGGCGAGCACGAGCGGCACCTCGCCCAGCCGGCTCACCATCACGACTTCCTTCTCGTAGTCGATGCGAAACTTCTTCTTGTAGATGATGGGGGTGAGTACGTTGGTGCCGGGGTTGCCGATCTGCAGCGTGTAGCCGTCGGGCCGCGCGCGCGCCATTTCCTCGATGGCGATGATGCCGAAGGCGCCGGGCTTGTTCTCGATCACCACCGCCTGGCCGAGAATCGTCCGCAGCTGCTCGCCGACGATGCGGATCACGATGTCGGTGGCGCTGCCGGGGCCGAACGGCACCATCACCTTCACAGGCTTGGACGGGTATTTCTCCTGCGCCTGCGCGGCCCCCAGGACGCACAAGACCGCCAGCACGATCAAGCCGAGGCGCTTCATGTTTCCTCCGGTTGTTGTTCTTCGCTGCAGCCGACCTTGCCGCCTCTCGTCCCGGCGCGCAAGGGCACACTCGGCGCCGGCGCATCCCGTCATTGTGGAAAGCGGACCAGGCTGCAGATGTTGCCGCGGATCGGGCCTGGGGCAAACGCGCCGTCATGCCGGCGCAGGATCGCCGGCGCCCGACCAGCGGGACGCAACGTCGGCTGCACGCGGTAGTCGATACGAGCCTCGGGGGCGAACTCCACCCGGTAGCGCGACAGGACCGTGGCAAGCGCGACCCGGATCAGGCGCGAGCCGAAGCCGTAGCCGGGGCAGCTGCGCGGCCCGCTGCTGAAGACCGCATACTCGAATGGCGTCGGGTTGATGCCGGACCAGCGCTCCGGCCGGAAGCGGTCCGCGTCGGGGTAGAGACCGGGCACGCGATTGGTGAGAAAGGCGCTGAGAACGAGGCGCGTCCCCTTGGGCACAGCGCAACCGGCAACCGTCGTGTCGTGCTGGGCGGTGCGCATCTGCAGCGGGACAGGTGGAAGAATGCGCATCGTCTCCTTGACGACGGCATCGAGCCACGGAAGGTTCATGATCGTGGCCATCGACGGCGCCGCGCCGCCTAAGGCCTCGTGCAGCTCGTCATGCAGCCTGCCGGCCGCCTGTGGATGCTGGGCGAGGAGAAGCAGTGCCCACAGCAACGTGGCCTGACAGGCTTCGGCGGTCGCGGCGAACAGCGTGGGAATCTGTCCGGCAATGGTCGCGTCGCTCGGCGGATTGCCGTCGACGTCCGGGTTGTTGACGACGATCGACGCCAGATCGCAATTGTCGAGGTGCCCGCGTTTGCCCTCGGCCCACTGCAGGATCAGGCGTTCGAGTGTCTGCGCCTGGCGCACGACCTGGCCATACGGCGTGATCGGCAGATTCACCGGAAACCCGATCACGCTCGGCGCCCACTTGCGTTGCAGCACACCGGCGATCATGTCGGCGATCGGATAGCCGCGTTGATAGTCGCCGCCGAACAGAAGACCGATAGCCAGATTGCGCGTCAGACGATAGAGGTTGTGCCAGAGGTCGAGCGGCTCGTCGGCGCGCCAGCCGGCCACTTCCGCGGCGGCGAGCCGCACCATGCCGCGGTCGTAAGCCTCCAATCCGTCCTTGCGCAGCGGCGTGCCGACGAGCCGGCGATAATGCGCATGCCGAGGGCCGTTCATGCGCATCAGCCCGCCGCTCAGGCGCCGCGCCGCTGAATTGCGCGGACCGCCCGGCATCAGGCTGACCGGCCGCCATGTCGCCGGATTGTTCAGCACCTCGCGATTGAATGTGGCTCCGGCGGTCAGGACGAGCGGGACCGTGAGCAGCACGACCGGGGGGCGGCGCATGAACGGCAGTGCACCGTCCATGACCACGAACGGCCCGTAGGTGTCGTAGCTGCGCTGCATCTCGCCGAGCGGATCGCGGGCAAAGCTTGCCGCCCGGCGCAATGCCGCGAGTCCGGTCAATCGCGCCGGTGCTCCGGATTGCGTCGCTGGTTCTCGCATGGGAAGGCCCTATTGCGGCCCGTTACGCCGGGCGAGGAAGCAGTGGGTGAACGGCCACGCCGGATGCTCGTGCAGGCGCCATTCGTGTCCGGCCGGCCACAGGGTCGAAAGCTCGGTCCCGTCGAATCCAGCGCGCGCGCTCACGACGGCGTCATGAATGCTGATGCGGTTGCAGCCGATCACCCACAGGAGGCGGCTCAGCTCGCGCACCCATGTGGTGCGGCGCGGATCGCAGGACACGAACAGCCGCGCCGACCGCGCGACGCGCTCGAACAGCCGGGCGAGCTGTTCCTCGGTGAAATGGTGCAAGAACAGGTTGGCGGTCACGATGTCCGCCCGCGACTGCTCCGTTGCCAGAAAGTCGAACACGTCGGCCGCAATGGTTTCGACCTTCCATGTCAGCGCCATCAGGGCTTCGCGGATCTCGTTCTTCACGATGTCCTGACGATCCAGCAACATCACGCTGACGTTCGGCCAGCGCGATGCAAGCCGGCGCGCCAATCCGAGCATGAAGGCGCCGTCGCCGCAACCAAGATCGAGGAGCGTGCGCGGGCCCGCGGGCGGGGCATGCCTGATCAACACCCGTTCCATGATGGCGGGATGGCGCAACAACGCGTTGATGCGCCTGAGATCGCGGCGCGTATGTATGGCGCCCGGATCGGTTGCCGGCAGCTGGTCCAGCCACTCGGGCTCCAAGCGGCGCGCGGGGATCATACGGGCGACCCGAGTTCTGCGGAGGATCCCGCAGCCATTGCGGCCGCGCCGGCAGGGCGTGCGTGTTCGGGCGGCACAGGCCTCACGGGCGCCTTCTCGAAAACATGCCGTCGCCATAAGCTGGCGCCATCGTGGGGATCGCGTTGAAGACAGACCCTGTGCTCATACGGCGGCGGCATGTGCTTTTTGTCGAAGGCTTCGATCCGCAGGGCGCGGAGGGCTACTATAGGATCTTCCAGCACGCGCGGAAACGTACTGACGACATCTGGCAGTGCCAGGGAAAAACAGGAGAGCCTCAGTTCGAGTCCGAGCTCATCGCGCGTTGGGACGTCGAAGCAGCCGGGCCGAACTGGAAGGTTGCCACGCACTACGAATTCCTGCGGCTCGAGCATATCATCCGCGCCGAGATGGGCGCGCCGATCACGCGGCACGTGCCGCGCACGCTGGCGTGGATCCTCGACTATCTGATCACGGGCACAACGTGGCGGATGCTGCGGGCGGCGTGGCGATTCACGCTTCACGTGCTGTACTTCGAGGTGGTCCTGCTGCTCTGGCTCGCGCTGGCCGCCGGGTTGGGCTGGCTGGTGGCGCGTACCGCCGCGCGGCTCTTCGCGCTTCCGGCGCCCGTGGCGCTGGCGGTCGGCATCCTGACGGGGATCGCATGCGTCGTGATGCTGAGGCCCGTGGTTCATCGCTTGCGCGCGGTGCAGGGCAACAGCTGTTGGGCGCTCCTGTCCAGCTTCGCGCGGGGTCGGGAACCGCGCCTCGATGCCGTCGTCGAGGCCGGAGCCGCGCGCCTGGTCGCCGCTGCGCGTGCTGCCGAGATGGATGAGGTTGTCATCATCGGCCACAGCTGGGGCGCCTCCATCGCGGCAGCGGTGGTCGCACGCGCGCTCGAGCGCGACCCCGACGTCGGCCGGCGAGGACCACGCATCGTCCTGCTCACGCTCGGCTCGATCATGGCGGCCGCAGCGCTGCATCCCGCCGCTGCGAGGTTGCACAGCGCGATCCGCCGGCTCGCCGCCGAACCTTCCATCCGCTGGCTCGAATGCCAAGCTCGCCGGGACGTGCTCAGCTGCTGGATGGTGGACCCGGTCGAAGCCAGCGGGATCGATCTCGGTGGCGGGCGTCACAACCCCCTGCTGTGGCAGGTGCGACTCCGCGATCTCGTCAGCGCTGAGCGCTATGGCCGCCTGCGCTGGAAATTCCTTCGCGTGCACTATCAGTTCATCATGGGCAATGATCGGCGGGCGCCGTACGACTACGTCATGGTGACGTGCGGGCCGATCCCGGTCGAGGAATGGGCCGCGCGCGGACGCGATCTCGTCCCCGCTTTTGCATCGGATGGCGCCTATATCCCGGGCAGCGCCTATTTTTCGGGCTGAGCGTGATGCCGATCTCGTGTTATAGTGGTGCGACATAATGCCCGACTAGGTACAGTAGTATGGGTCGCTGATGCCACAATCGAACCCGCAACCCGCAATCGTCGTCACGGGCGCGTCATCCGGGATCGGGCGCGAGCTCGCGCGGCTGGCGGCAGGCGAGCGGTCGTTCATGCTGCTCATCGGCCGGTCGCGGGCAGCGCTCGAGCAGGTCGCGGCAGAACTAGGCGAAACCGGCACGCCGGCCGCCCCCTTTCCCCTCGACCTGAGCGATCCGCAGGCTGGGGAACGTATCGAGCGCGAGCTCGCGGAGCGGGGACTCTACTGCGATATCCTGATCAACAGCGCCGGATTCGGCCTGTTCGGCCCGGCCGCCGAGATCGATCGCGCCGAGCAGCTGAACCTGCTCGACGTCAACGCCCGCGCCCTGACCGAGCTGACGCTGCGCTTCGTCCCCGGCATGATCGCCCGGCGGCGCGGCGGCGTGCTCAATGTCGGATCGATTACCGGCTACGTGGTCGGACCCAACATGGCCGTCTACTACGCGTCGAAGACCTATGTGCAATCATTCTCGACCGCACTTGCAGGCGAAGTCGCCAGCCACGGCGTCACGGTCACCTGCCTCTGCCCTAGCCAGGTCAGAACTGCATTCTTCGAACGCTGCAACGTCGGCCAGGCTCCGATCGCGAAATACATGCCGCGCGCCGACGCGGACGAAATCGCCGCCGCAGGGTGGCGCGGCTTCAAGGCCGGAAAGCCTCTGGTCATCCCACGACTGGTCGATCACCTGATCCGGGCAGCGGGCACTTTCCTGCCGACCAGCCTGTTGTTGTGGCTGGTCGGCACCCTGCAGCGTCCGCCCCGTCCCTCGCCGAGCCAGCGTCCGTCGCGAAACCAAGACGCCACAGAACTCGGCACCTGACGGTGCGGCCGCACAGATCGCCGCCGTTCGCCTGCCGATGGACGCAACCCGCACACAGGCGGTGTCGCGTCAATTCATCTCGATCTTCACCTCGCTGGTGATCTTCTTCCAGGTCGCGATCTCATTGTTGAGCCAGGTCTGCGCCTCGGCCGGCGAGGCGCTGGGCGTGGCCTCGATCAACTGCTTGGCGAAAGCCTCCTTGACCTCGGCCGACTGCATGGCCTGGATGACCGCCTTGTGCAATGCGTCGATCACCTCCTTGGGCGTGCCGGCCGGCGCCAGCATGCTCTGCCAGTGCAGCGTGCCCACGCCGGGATAGCCCGCCTCAGTCAAGGTCGGAACATCGGGATATTCCTTCAGCCGATGCTCGCTGACCACGGCGAGCGGCCTGAGCTGTCCCGCCTTCACCATGGCGCCGGTGGTCGCCACGTTGATGAAAGCGGCCTGCACGTCGCCGTTCACCAGGTCGTTGAGCATGCCGGAGGCGCCGGCCTTGATCGGGATATGCACCATGTCGAGCCCCGCCCGCCTGGCGAAGATCTCGGTATCGAAATGCGGGAAGCTGCCGACGCCGGCGCTGGTGTAGCGCACCTTGCCGGGATTCTTTTTCGTGTAGTCGATGAACTCGGCCAGCGTCTTGGGCGCGAAATCCTTGGTGGTGACGATGAAGAACGACGGCAGCGTGGCCATCCGCGTCACCGACACCACATCCTTCTCGAAATTGATCTTGAGCTTGTCCTTGAACAGGACCGGCGTGATGGCATTGGTCGACACGTTGCCGACCATCAACGTGTAGCCGTCGGGCCGGGACTTGGCCATTTCCTCGAGGGCGAGCATGCCGAATGCCCCCGGCTTGTTCTCGACCACGAACGGCTGGCCGAGGATCTGCCGCATCTGCTCGCCCACCACGCGGCTGATGATGTCGGTGGCGCCGCCCGGCGCATAGGGCACGAGAATCTTGACCGGCTTCGACGGATACTTGTCCTGCGCAGCGGCGGCCCCAGGCAGGGCCAGACACAGCGCGGACAGCAGCAACAGAGCGGATCGCTTCATTCGCATTCTCCTCTGGCGAATTCGACTGGATGTCGGCGGCGTTGGGCGTTCAGGCGGCCTTCATGCCGTGCAGGCTGTGCGAGGCGTCCTTCACGGTGAAAAACACGACGTCGCCGTCGGACGTGGCCTTGCCGGAGTGAATGACGTTGGACGGGATGTAGAGCACCGATCCGGGCTTCGCCTCCACCTCCGTGTCGCCGACCTTGGCCCGAAAGGTGCCTTCCAGGATGTAGATCCACTGCTCATTGGGATGCGAATGGGGTTCGGCTCCGGTTCCGGCCGGCATGCGCATCAGCGCCACGATCATCCGGTCGCCCTCGACGCAGCCGCCCTCGACGCTCGAGTAGTCGGGCCCACCCTTGATCTTGTTGAGCTTGGCGAGGTCGAACAGATACTGGCCCGCGCCGGCGCGCGTGGCGCCCGGCGTGCGTGCGACCGGAGCCTGACTGGACATGCAATTCCTCCCTGTATGCGGCGCGGCAGCGGCCGGCGCCTTGACGATGCGCGCGCCGCGCGCGCCAGGGCGGATCATAGGAGGTCGGGCGAGACTTGGGAAGAAACGGCGCTGTCGCAGGAACGCTCGCATTTTTAGTTAATGCAAGGA
>DATFWC010000363.1:0-4768 GCA_035259885.1 Xanthobacteraceae bacterium | reverse complement strand
CAGGTACTTCCCGTCGAAATCGAAATCCTCCTTGTCGGACCAGATCATCTTGATGACGTCGATCCATTCCTGGGCGTAGTCGTAGCGCTGCTCGTGCTCGCGCTGCTGCACGCCGAACATCTCGAACTCGCCCTCGTTCCAGCCGACCACGATGTTCAGGCCGAAACGCCCCTCGCCGATGTGGTCGGCCGTGACCATCTCCTTGGCGGCGATCACCGGATTGAACAGCGGCGCGTGCACGGTCCCGAACACCGTGATGCGCTGCGTGCAGGCCAGCAGGCCCGAGGCCCAGGTGATGGTTTCGAGCGTGGCGCCCTGGTAGTCGGTGTCGCCGCCATAGCCCTTCCAGCGCCCGATCGGCAGCAGGAAGTCGATGCCGGCCTCGTCGGCCATGCGCGCCAGCCTGAGATTGTCGCGCCAGCTTCCGGTCCATCGTTCGGGCACCTTCGTCACCGCACGGCCGGACGAGCAGTTGGCGCCGAACAGACCGATCTGCAGGCGGTTGGTGCCGTACATGGCCATGCGGTTGCGCAGCGAGGCTTCGCGAATTGGCGCAACTTCCGGTCTCACATCGTTCACGGCGGTTGCACTCCCTGTGGCGGAGGACGAGCATAGGCCATCCGCCCGGTATTTTGGAATCGCCCGGCCGCAGCCGCGGGGCTGCACCGGCAGAATGGGAACATCATGCCGATGCTCAATGGCGTGCTCGAAACCGCGTTGTACGTGGACGATCTCGATCGGGCGCGCCGTTTCTACGAGGAGATCATCGCGCTCTCGCCGATCTACCAGGATCCGCGGCTGTGCGCCTACGCGGTGGGGACCCGCAGCGTGCTGCTCCTGTTCCAGCGCGGCGCCGCGCTGGAGACGGTGGTGATGCCGGGCGGGACCATTCCGCCGCACGACGGCAGCGGGCCTCTGCACGTCGCGTTCGCCATCAGCGCCAGCGAATTGCCGGCGTGGGAGGAGACCTTGCGCCTGCACCATGTGCCGATCGAGGGACGGACCCAGTGGAAGCGCGGCGGCCACAGCATCTATTTCCGCGATCCCGACGGGCACCTGCTGGAGCTGGCGACGCCGGGATTGTGGACGGTGTATTGAAGAGACACGTGCGCCTACGGCGCGAGGCCACCGCGTTCGATGATGAATGTCGCAATCTCCTCCACGCCCTGGCGGCGGCGGAGATCGGTGAACAGGAACGGGCGCGGCCCGCGCATTTTGCGGGCGTCGCGTTCCATCACGTCGAGCGAGGCGCCGACATAGGGGGCCAGATCGATCTTGTTGATGACAAGGAGGTCGGACCGGGTGATGCCGGGGCCGCCCTTGGACGGGATCTTGTCGCCTGCCGCCACGTCGATGACGTAGATGGTGAGGTCGGCGAGCTCGGGCGAGAACGTCGCCGCCAGATTGTCGCCTCCCGACTCGATGAGGATGAGGTCGAGCGCGGGAAATTTTGCGCGCATCTCGGCCACCGCCGCGAGATTGATCGAGGCATCCTCGCGGATGGCGGTGTGCGGGCAGCCGCCGGTCTCCACGCCGGCGATGCGTTCGGGGACGAGCGCGCCCGAGCGTACCAGGTATTCGGCATCCCACTTGGTGTAGATGTCGTTGGTGATGGCGGCGATCTCGAAACGGTCGCGCAACGTCTTGCACAGCGCGTCCATCAGCGCGGTCTTGCCCGATCCGACCGGACCGCCGATGCCGACGCGCAACGGGCCATGCGGGCTTTTCATACGCGCATCCAGATACGGCCGGCAGCCAGGAAGGCGAACGCCAGCGCCAACAACAGGCACAGCGGCCCGAACCAGCTCCGGTCCAGCGTGGCGAACGGCTCCTGCGCAAAGCGACGGCGCCATGCCGGCAGGTAGGCGGCCAAGCCGCGCGCCGCGAAGACGGCGGCGATCAGCGCCGCCACGGCCGCAAGCAAACCGGGCGAGGCCGGCACGGCAATGAGGCCGGCGGCGGCCAGCGCCACCAGGCCAGGGATGAAGATCGCGACCGCGGCGGCCAGACACTCGGCCGAGGCCGGCATGCGCGTGCGTCCGGTGGCACCGAGGACGAGCGCGACGAGATCGCGCTCGTCCTCGGCCGGCCAGCGCATGCCGAAGCCCCAGGCGGCATGCAGCGCGGCGATTGCCGCCAGGGTGAGGAAAACCAGGATGGCCAGCATTGTCATGACCGGAACAGCCGCGTGTACTGGGTCTCGTGACGTATGGTGGCGAGGTCGGCGCGGAAGGAGGCGCCGCCGACCTCGTCGAGCGGGGTTGCCAGCGCCCTCTGGGCGCTCGCTGCGATCGTCTCTTCGAGTGCCGCCAGCACGCGCTGGCCGGCCGTCTGGCCGAGCGGAATGAGCCGCACCCCGGCGGACACGAGGTTCGCGGCGATCGCCTGCATATAGGCGCCGACACACGGTTCGACCGCGATGCCGTGGCCGGCCGCCGCCACGCCGACCGCGACCGGATAGGCGACCGGCCCGTCCCATGCGGCCAAAAGCCTGTCAAACGCGGCGCAGGGCCACGCCGCCCGCGTGGCGTCGACGAAGGCCCGGCCCTGCGCCGTGGTCTCCAGGTGCCGCTCCTTCGACGGCGTGAGGGCTGCGGCCAGCTCGGCGACGGCGCGGAGGTTTTTTTCGGCAGCGCCAGCCGCCACGGCGGCATGGGCATGGACCAGCACCACGGCGTCGCAGAAGCCGCCGCCCTGGCGGATCACTACCTCGAGCCAGCGCTGCAGGGTCTCGGCATCGCGCACGTCGCCCGCCTCGACGGCCCATTCGAGCCCGCCCGAATAGGAGAACGCGCCGACGGGGTAGCCTGGCGACAGCCAGGCCATCAGGCGATAGAGCGCGGCCGTACCACTTGCTCCACCTCGCCCCGCTTGCGGGGAGAGAGCCTGCCCCGGACTTGATCCGGGGTCGACTTGCGAGCGGAGCTCTTGCGAAGTGAAGCAAGTCGGGTGAGGGGGCGATTCCCCAAGCTCAGACTCGCGGCGACGCCCCCTCACCCGGATTCCTTCGCTCCGCTTCGCTTCGCTCGGAATCCGACCTCTCCCCGCATGCGGGGAGAGGTGACCGGAGCCTGCTGCACCGTTTGAGCCCTTACTCATGATGGTGCCCGTTGCCATGCTCATAAGCCCCGTGCTCGGGCTCGAACGGCGCCTCGATTGCGGTGAGCTTTGCGCCGAGCTTTGCCAGCATCGCCTCCAGCACATGGTCGCGGCGGATGCGCAGGCGCTCGCCCAGCACCTGCACCTCGGTGTGGCGGTTGCCGAGATGCCAGGCGAGCCGCGCCAAGTCATGCGCCGTTGCGGCCGCGATCTCGATCAAGGCTTCCGGCCGGCCCACCACGCGCACGATGTTGCCGTCGTCGAGCACGAGCCCGTCGCCGTCGCGCAGCACGGTCGCCTGCGGCAGGTCGAGCAGGAATTTCCGGCCGCCGGTTCCGGTGAGCACGACGCGGCGGCAATGGCGCTCGTCGGCATCGAGCACAACCTGGTCGAAGTTCTGCGCCTGCCATTGCCCGGCAGGCTTGATGGCGACCACCCGCGTCATGGCCTGTCTCAAAACAGAAAATACCGCTGCGCCATGGGCAGGACCTCGGCCGGAGCGCAGGTGAGCAACTCGCCGTCGGCCGTGACCTCGTAGGTCTCCGGGTCGACCGTGATGTCCGGCGTGGCGCCGTTGTGCACCATGTTCTTCTTCCCGATCTTGCGAGTGTTGTCGACGGCGACGAACTGCTTCTCGACGCCCAGCTTGTTGCGCAGGCCGCCGCGCGCCGCCGCCTTCGATACGAACACCACGGAGCTCGCGGTCAGCGCCCGGCCGAACGCGCCGAACATCGGCCGGTAGTGCACCGGCTGCGGGGTCGGAATTGACGCATTGGGATCGCCCATCTGCGCCGCCACGATGGAGCCGCCCTTGATGACGATGTCCGGTTTCACGCCGAAGAAGGCCGGCGACCACAGGACGAGGTCCGCGAGCTTGCCCTTCTCGACCGAGCCAATGTGCTTGGCCACGCCGTGGGCGATGGCCGGGTTGATGGTGTATTTGGCGACATAGCGCTTCACCCGCGCGTTGTCGTTGTCGCCCGTGTCCTCCGGCAGCCGGCCGCGCTGCTTCTTCATCTTGTCTGCCGTCTGCCAGGTGCGGATGATCACCTCGCCGATGCGGCCCATGGCCTGGCTGTCGGATGACATCATCGATAGCGCGCCGATGTCGTGCAGGATGTCCTCGGCCGCGATCGTCTCCTTGCGGATGCGGCTCTCGGCGAAGGCGAGGTCCTCGGCGATCGACGGATCGAGGTGGTGGCACACCATCAGCATGTCGAGATGCTCGTCGATGGTGTTCTTGGTGAACGGCCGCGTCGGATTGGTGGACGACGGCAACACATTCTTGAGCCCCGCCACCTTGATGATATCGGGCGCATGGCCGCCGCCGGCGCCTTCGGTATGGAAGGCGTGGATGGTACGGCCCTTGAACGCATGAATCGTGTCCTCGACGAAGCCCGACTCGTTGAGCGTGTCGGTGTGGATCATCACCTGAACGTCGTAGTCGTCGGCCACCGACAGGCAGCAGTCGATGGCGGCCGGCGTGGTGCCCCAGTCCTCGTGCAGCTTGAGGGCGCAGGCGCCGCCCTTGACCATCTCCTCCAGCGCCGCCGGCCGCGCCGCGTTGCCCTTGCCGGCGAAGCCGAGGTTCATCGGGAAGGCGTCCGCCGCCTGGATCATGCGCGCGATGTGCCACGGCCCGGGCGTGCAGGTGGTGGCATTGGTGCCG
>DATFWC010000362.1:0-2174 GCA_035259885.1 Xanthobacteraceae bacterium | reverse complement strand
TAGAGATTGTCGCCCGGCCGGCTCTGCGACGCCCACGGCGCCGGATTGCCGATGCCCCAGTACATGAGATCGAGCTCGGGATCGTAGGACCCGGTGATCCAGGTCGAGCCGCCGCCGATCTCCCACGCATTGGTGTCCTGCGGCCAGGTCTCGTTGCCCTTCTCGCCGCGCGCCGGAATGGTGTGGCGGCGCCACAGGTGCTGCCCGGTTTCCGGATCCCAGCCGTCGATGAAGCCGCGGATGCCGAACTCGGCGCCGGAAATGCCGGTGACCAGCACGCCATTGGCGACGAGCGGGGCCACCGTCATGGAATAGCCTTCCTTCCACTCCGCCGCCTTCTGCTTCCACACCTCCTTGCCGGTCTTGGCGTCGAGCGCGACCACGAAGGCGTCGAGCGTGGTGCGGTAGACTTTGCCGTTGAAGATCGCGGCGCCCTTGTTGGACACGCCGCAGCACACCACCCGCGTGGTCTCGGGCAGCCAGTCGACGGGGGTGCGCCAGACCTGCTTGCCGGTGGCGACGTCGATCGCCACGGTGGCACGCGCGTCGGTCACGTACATCACGCCGTCATGGACGATCGGCTGCGCCTGCTCGCCCCATTGATTGTCGAGGCTCAGGTTCCACACCGGCACCAGCCGCTTCACCGTGCCCTTGTCGATCTGCTTGAGCGGGCTGTAGCGCTGCTGGTGATAGCCCATGCCGTAAGTGAGAACGTTGTCGGGATTTTTTCCGTCGTTCCTGAGGTCGTCGAGCGTCTGGGCCGAGGCCGAAGTGGCGATGGCCAGCACGCTCGCAATCGCTGCGATGCGCATCATGGACGTTTACTCCCGCTTGCACGGCCGCTGCTCGGCCTGTTCTGATCGCAACAAGTGTAACGACATCGCGCGCACGCCAGCATTGCGGTTTTCGGGGAGCCCGCATGCACCGCCGGGACAAGCGAATCGCGCAGCGGCGCGACGTGGATACCGCCCACCTTTTGCCCACACGCCGAGCTAGTCTATGCTGTGGCCCGTGGGGCTCGACCGCGAGGCGGAGGGGAGACATGGCACGCAAAACGATCGGCGCGGCGGCGGCGATCACGCTGCTTCTGGCCTGTGCATTCAACCTGATCGGCGCGACGCCGGCCGCGGCCGGCCCGCCAGGCCCGCCGTGGGATGAGGCGCGGCCGCTGTTCAATCCCCGCTACGCCCCGCCCTATCCCGAAGGTCCCTGGGCTCATGTGCCGCTGTGCCAGGTCCTGATGCGGATCAGTCCGCCGCGACCGGGCGTGACGGCGGACGACATCTGGTATTGCTACCTGCCGGCCTATGCGTCGCGCCAGGCCTCCGATCCGTGCGCCTGCGTGGCGCCGGTCGGCCCAAGAGTCTTGCGCACCGGCATGGTGGTGTGGACGCCGAGCTGGTGGCGTTTTCCGGTCTATCCACCCCCGTAACCGCGGCCTGTAGGATGGGTTGAGGCGCGGCACTCCACCTCCGAACGCAGCACCGCGTGTCGCGCCGAAACCCACCGGCAACGTACGGGGAATGGTGGGTTTCGGCTCGCAAGGCTGCGGCAATAGCATGAAGGCCCAGTGAGGCGCCTCAACCCACCCTACGAAGTCACGCCGTCTTCTCGAACAGCTCGCGGCCGATCAGCATCCGGCGGATCTCGCTGGTGCCGGCGCCGATCTCATAGAGCTTGGCGTCGCGCAGCAGGCGCCCGGTCGGATAGTCGTTGATATAGCCGTTGCCGCCCAGGAGCTGGATGGCGTCGAGCGCGACCCGCGTCGCGTTCTCGGCCGCGTACAGGATGGCGCCGGCGGCGTCCTCGCGCGTGGTCCTGCCCTGGTCGGCCGCCCTGGCCACGGCATAGACATAGGCCTTGCTGGCGTTCATCGTGACGTACATGTCGGCGAGCTTGCCCTGCACCAGCTGGAAGGCGCCGATCGGCTGGCCGAACTGCTTTCGGTCGTGCACGTAGGGCAGCACTGCGTCGAGGCAGGCCTGCATGATGCCGAGCGGGCCGGCGGCGAGCACCACGCGCTCGTAGTCGAGGCCGGACATCAGCACCTTCACGCCCTCGTTGACCTTGCCCAGCACGTTCTCGGCCGGCACCTCGCAGTCGGCGAATACCAGTTCGCAGGTGTCGGAGCCGCGCATGCCGAGCTTGTCGAGCTTCTGGGCGGTGGAAAATCC
>DATFWC010000361.1:0-5029 GCA_035259885.1 Xanthobacteraceae bacterium | reverse complement strand
CAGGGCATGAACTACGCGGTGTTCGCCAGCCTCGTGGTCAGCGTGTTCGCGTCGCTGCCGCAGGCCGCCGTGATCTTCGGAGCGGCCGCCGGGGCCGGCCTCTCCTATACCGGACACCGGCTGTTCTCGTTCGCCGGCCGCCGCGCCGCCCTCAACCAGGAGCAAGAGGTGGCGCTGTGACCCAGGTCGACGCCGAAGTGTTCGTGATCGGCGCCGGACCGGCAGGTCTCACGGCCGCCTATTGCCTGACCAAGGAGATGCCGTCGGTTGTCGTGATCGAGAAGGATCCGGTCTACGTCGGCGGCATCAGCCGCACCGTAAGTTACAACGGGTTCATGTTCGACATCGGCGGACACCGCTTCTTCTCCAAGGCCAAGGAAGTAGTCAACCTGTGGCAGGAGATCCTGCCCGACGATTTCATCGAACGGCCGCGGCTCTCGCGCATCTACTACGGCGGAAAATTCTACTCCTATCCGCTCAAGGCGTTCGAGGCGTTGGGCAACCTCGGCATCGTGCAGAGCGCCGCGTGCATGCTGTCGTATGCCTATGCCAAGGCATTCCCGACGCCGGTGCCGCGCACCTTCCACGAGTGGGTGCGCAACCAATTCGGCGAACGGCTGTTTGGCATCTTCTTCAAGACCTACACCGAAAAGGTGTGGGGCATGTCGTGCGACGAGATTTCCGCCGACTGGGCGGCCCAGCGCATCAAGGGCCTCGACCTGCGCGTCGCCGTCGTCAACGCGCTGACGCGCTCGCTGAAGCCGCGCCGCGCCACCAGGTCGGCCGGCGGGCCGGTGGTGAAGACGCTGATCGAGAGCTTTCAGTATCCGCGCAAGGGCCCCGGCATGATGTGGGAAGCGGCCGCGCGCAGAATAGAGGCGCGCGGCGGCAAGGTTCTGATGGGCCGCGACATGCAGCGGCTCTCGTTCGATGCCGCCAGCAAGGTGTGGCGCATCGAGGTGGAGGCCTTCGACGGAACCCGCGAGACCTTCACGGCGCGTCACGTGATCAGCTCGGCGCCGGTGCGCGAGCTGATCGAAAAAATGTCGCCGCGGCCGATCTCGCTGTTCCACGCGCGCAGCCTGCGCTACCGCGACTTCCTCACGGTCGCCCTGATGGTGAAGAAGGCCGATCTGTTCCCGGACAACTGGATCTATATCCACGATCCTAGCGTGAAGGTCGGCCGGGTGCAGAATTTCGGCTCGTGGTCGCCCGAAATGGTGCGGCCCGGCATGAGCTGCCTCGGGCTGGAATATTTCTGTTTCGAGGGCGACGGGCTGTGGACCAGCTCCGACCCGGATCTGGTCGATCTCGCCAAGCAGGAATGCGCCAAGATCGGCCTGATCGCGGCTGAAGACGTGGTGGACGCCTGCGTGGTGCGCCAGCCCAAGGCCTATCCGGTCTACGACGAGGCCTACCGCGACAACATGAACATCGTCCGCCTCGACCTCGAGCAGGGTTATCCGACGCTGCACCTGGTCGGCCGCAACGGCATGCACAAGTACAACAACCAGGACCACGCCATGATGACCGCCATGCTGACGGCACGGAACATCCTGGCGGGCGAGCGCCTGTACGACGTGTGGGACGTGAACGAGGACGCCGAATACCATGAGGCGGGAACCACCGGGGTCAAGGATGCGCTGACGAGCGAGCGGCTGGTGCCGCGCAAGGCGTCGGCAGCCTGATCTCCAGAAGCGAGCGTCGCGAAAACCGGGTCGCGCGGCACGCGCCGTCGCGCTATCTCGGCGCCATGACGACCATCACAATCGTGCCCGGTGCCACGCTGAGGCCGGGCTATCTCGACCGCGACGCGCAGCAACGTCTGCTCGCCGACATCGATGCGGTGCTGCGCGCGGCGCCGCTCTACACGCCGCGCATGCCGAAGAGCGGCAAACCCATGTCGGTGCGCATGAGCAATTGCGGGCCGCTCGGCTGGGTGACCGACGAAACGGGCTATCGCTATCAGCCGACGCATCCGGAAACAGGAACGCCATGGCCGGCCATTCCGGATGTGCTGCTCGCCGCCTGGCGGGACCTGTCGGACTATCCGGCCGCGCCGGAAGCCTGCCTGATCAACCACTACGGCACGGACGCGCGCATGGGCCTGCACCAGGATCGCGACGAGCAGGATTTTTCCGCGCCGGTGGTGTCGCTGTCGCTCGGCGACACCTGCGTGTTCCGGCTGGGCGGCACACGGCGCGCCGACTCCACCCGTTCGCTGCATCTCGCCTCCGGCGATGCGCTGGTGCTGGCCGGCGAGGCGCGGCTTGCCTTCCACGGCGTCGATCGCATCCTGCCCGGCACGTCGACATTGCTGGCGCAGGGCGGCCGGATCAATCTCACCTTGCGGCGGGTCACACGACCCGCCCAGGTGACGCCGCCCGACGCCTAGATCATGCGCTAGGTGCCGACCGGCGTGATCCAGGCCACCATGGCACCGCCGGGCTCGCGCATGATGGCGATGCGGCCGACGCCGGGCACGTCGAACGGCGGCTGCATGACTTTTGCGCCGGCGGCTGTCGCCTTCTTGACGCGGGCATCGACATCGTCGACCGCCAGGTAGGACACCCACTGCTCCGGCATGCCGGAAAAATTGGGACCCACCATGGGAAACATGCCGGCCACCGGCGTGTCGCCGTCCTTGGCGAGCCAATACGTTCCATTGGGCGTCGCCATCGTGTCGAACGTCCAGCCGACCGTAGCGGCATAGAACTTCTTCGCCTTCTCGACGTCATGCGTCATCAATTCGTTCCAGTAGAAATGGCCATGCGACGCCATCTTCCGCTCCCGAGGGGATTGTTCCGCCGGCGTGCAACCGGCGCCTGTCGGCCGCCGACGCCTCGCCTGTGCCGCATTTTTTCGGCCATATGTGCCGTTTCTTGGACCACCCGCCATGATGTACCGACGTCCGATCCTGCCCGTTCTCCTGATCCTGTCCGCCCTGATCGGTTCGGCGCGAGCTGACGATCCGATTTTTCCGCCCGGCTCGCGCGTCGGTCTGGTACCGCCGCAAGGGTTCGAGGTCGGCAAGGCTTTTTCGGGGTTCGGCGATCCGGCGCGGAATGCCCTCATCCTCATCACGGAGCTGCCGGCATCCGCCTATGCCGAACTCGACGCGCGGCTTGCGGACGAACAGTTGCGGCGGCAGGGCGTCACGGTGGAGAACCGCGAGCCGATGGGCTTCGCAATGGGCCCGGGATTTCTCGTCACCGGGCACCAGGAAGCGGGCGGCGTGACGTTCCGGCGCTGGATTCTGTTCGGCTCGACGTCGCAGTTCACCGCGATCGTGTCGGTGCAGGTGCCCGAGAGCGAAAAGGACACCTATCCGGATGCCGCCGTGCGCGCCGCCCTGGAATCCGCCGCGGTTCGCGTCACGGCGCCGGTCGAGGAACAACTCATCGCGCTGCCGTTCACCCTCACTGAGCTCGCCGGCTTTCATGTCGCCCGCGTGGTGCCGGGCAGCGCCGCGCTGCTGACCGATGGGCCCGCCGACCAGGCCGATCTGCCCGAGCAGCCGTTGCTGCTGATTTCAGTCGCAGCGGGCAACGTCCCCTCGGCGGCCGGGGACCGCGACCGCTTCGCCCGCGGCGTGCTCGCCGAGACACCCGGCATCAAGGACATCCGCCTGGTGCGATCGGAACCGCTGCGGATCGGCGGCCAGCAGGGCTACGAAATCATCGCCGAGGCCAAGGACGTCAAGACCAATACCGACGTGATGGTGGCGCAGTGGCTGCGCTTCGGCGGCCGCGGACATCTGCGCGTGCTGGGCCTGGCGCGCAAGGATGGCTGGCACGAGGTGTTCACGCGGCTGCGTGCCGTGCGCGACGGCATCGAACTGCGCTGAGCCATCGTGGTGCGCGGGGCTCGACCCGCGCATCCATTGTCGGTTCTTCAGGAGCCCTGCGAATTGTCGTTGGCCGGCGCCGTGCTCTCGGCCTCCCCCGACGGTGACGCCGCTTTCGGGCCGCCCTTGGCGACGCCCACCAGGGCCGGACGCAGCACGCGGTCGCCGATGACGTAGCCGGACTGGACCACCTGCACCACGGTGCCGGCCGGCACGCTCTCATCCGGCACTTCGAACATCGCCTGATGGCGGTGCGGGTCGAATTTCTGGCCCTGTGGCTCGAGCTTACGGACGCCGTGCTTCTCCAGGACCTTGAGGAGCTCGCGCTCGGTAAGCTCGACGCCGTCGAGCAGGCCCTTCACGGCGGCATCGGCCTTCTCGCGCAGCTCGTTGTCGAGCGCCTGCAGGGCGCGCTCCATGTTGTCGGCCACCGTCACCACGTCGCGGGCGAACTGGGTGACGGCATAGGCGCGCGCGTCGCCAACCTCGCGCTCGGTGCGGCGGCGCAGGTTCTCCATCTCGGCCAGCGCGCGCAACCAGCGGTCCTTGTATTCGGCGGCCTCGCGGGCAGCCTGGGCCGCGGGGTCTTCGGCCGGGCTGGCCTGCGCGTCCTGAGTGGCCGTGTCCGGCGCGTTGTCATCCGGCGTGCGGCTATCCGTCATCGCCCAACATCCCGTTTTTGTTCGGATCTCCAGACCATACCTGGCCGCATTTTCTGCGGAAAACCGGTTCCCACTTTTCCGGAAAATGCGTCAAGCCGGCATATCAGGGCTCGGCCGAGAAAAATCAAGCCGCCGGGCCGGCCAGGAGCCGGCTTACCACCTTGGCGGTGTAGTCCACCATCGGGATGATGCGGGCATAGTTGAGCCGGGTCGGGCCGATCACGCCCAGCACGCCGACGATGCGCCCGGCGCCATCGCGGTAGGGCGCCACGATGGTCGAGGAACCGGACAGCGAGAACAGCTTGTTCTCCGAGCCGATGAAGATGCGAACGCCCTCTGCGCGCTCGGCGCGGCCGAGAATGTCGACCAAGCCGCGCTTGGTCTCGAGATCGTCGAACAGGAGCCGCACCCGCTCGAGATCCTCCAGCGCCCTGAGATCCTCGAGCAGGTTGGCATGGCCGCGCACGATCAGGCGGCGCTCCTCGTCCTCGCCGCCGGACCAGCTGGCGAGCCCTGCTTC
>DATFWC010000360.1:0-3076 GCA_035259885.1 Xanthobacteraceae bacterium | reverse complement strand
CTCGGCAGCGTGCTGCCCGAGGGCAACGGACGCTCGCCGGTCGCGCTGGCCGAGCTGGTCAAGAGCGAGGTGGCGCGCTGGGATCCGATCCTCAAGGGCGCCACGCAGTAGCGCTGCTTCGTAGGATGGCCGGAGCGCCTGCTCCTGCGATTGATATTTGTTCGGGCATGGCGCGCGAAGCCCACGCGGTCTGACCCGCTGCACGGTGGGCTTCGGCGCCCGACGCCTTGCTCAATTTCGAGCCGTGAGGCGAAGCGGCTCAGCCCACCTTGCGGCGCGGCGCGTCAGTAGCCGATGATGATCTCGGCGATGATCGGCTTGGCGGCGCGCATCTTCGGATCGTTCGACGCGAAGTCCTTGCCCATGACGTCGTTGCGCACGGCCTCGGTCGCCTTGGCATCCGGGACCAGCCGGATGCCAAGGCGGCATCCGCCGGGCAGCCGGTCGAGCGCGCCGCCGTCCCAGTCGATGGCCGACCCGCCATTGGGCTGATCGAACCCGGACAGCCGGAACGGCTTGCCGTTGAGCTTCTCCAATGCCGGCAGCGCGAGACCCAGCCGCAGCCCCTTGGGCGCGGTCCATGTCGACTGGCCGTTGATGACGATCAGGTGCGTGTCGCTGCGCGACGCCTCGTTCTGCCACAACACTTCCAGCCGGCGCTTGGGATCTTTCGGGAACAGCACTGAGGCCATGAGCCTGGAGCCTTCCGGCCCATCCACTTCGGTGAAGGCGACGTTGCGCGAGTCGAAGCGCGTCGCCAGCTTCAGGTGGCTCGAATCCTTTCCGAACACGCCGTTGCAGGCGATGGTGCGGCCGCCGTCGCCGCGGGCGCTTTCGCTGCGGGTGCCCTCGACCGCCGGCGCCAGCGGCGTCGCCGGCTCGGCCTGGCGCGGCGGTTGCGTCGAGGGGAAGCGCTGATCGAACTGGCGCGGCGCCAGCTGATCCTCCTCTTCGAGGTCAGGCTGCTGCACCGGCGCGCGTTGCTTTTTCGCCTTGCGCGCGCCTGGCGCCTGATCGGCCTGCGCCCATGCGCGCGTTCCTGACATCGGCAACGCGAGCACCAGCCCCGCCGCGACCAAGGCGACAAGCCATCGATTCATCTAGCCCTCCCGCGAACCCCGAAGATCCCCCGTGCAATCATACACGGGACATGGCGCCGTTCATCCGTAAACGCGGTGCGCGTGCGGCGATGCCGCCAGGTGGGGCCGTCGGATCAAAGATAAACGCTTGTTCATGTTGAAAAAAAGGGCAGCGCCGCGAGCAACCGATGGGGCCCGCGGTGAATTGTCGTCCCGGGAGGGGAACCATCTCTCGGAGGCCAAAATGAGAACGTTCACCCTAGCCTTCGCCACGGTGGCCGCCCTGGCTCTGGCGGCTCCATCATCGGCGCAAAATTCCGGCCAGTCGAACACCGGTGCGAGCGGCGGCGCGGCCGCAACCGGCAGCACGAGCAGCGGCGGCGGCGCATCGCAGAGCGGCTCTGCCAGGTCGCAAAGTGGCGCCGCCAAGTCGCAAAACGGCTCTGCCACCATGGGACAATCGGGCGGCAGCAACCAGACCTCGATCCGCGGCGAATCCCGCGGCGGCCGCATGGGCAGCCGCTCGGAGACCCGTACGCGCATCGGCGTCAACGGCGGCTCGCGTGACAAGGTCGTCGTCCATCGGCGCCCGCGTCATGTCGTGGTGTCGGGCGAGCCGGCGACGCGCACCATCATCAAGAAGAGGCACGTGAGAAATGGCCCGAGGCACGCGCGCGCGCGCGTTGCACTGCACGCGCCGAGCCGCACGGTCATCATCCACAAGCGGCGGCCGGGGGTCGCCGTAGTGCACCGGCGCTCCAGCCCGGGCGTGAGCGTCAGTACCGGTACGACCACGCGCACCACCACCGGCTCGTCCACCAGCACCTCGCGGCAGGGCGCGTCGGGCCGGTCGAGCACCGGATCGTCGTCCATGAGCCAGCGGAACGGCAGCAAGTCCCGCTCGACCACCGGCGCGTCGGGCGGCTCCTCGTCGAGCCCGGCTCAGGGCAACAGCTCGGGCGGCAGCACCTCGGGTGGCAGCAGCTCGGGCGGCAGCAGCTCGCCGGCCGGCACCCACTAAGCCCTGGTACGGCCAGGACGTCCTGGCGCAGCCAGGACCGCGGAGAGGCCCCGCACGGGGCCTCTTTTCTTACTTCTTGCCGTAGGGATTTGCGCCCGGCTTGGTCTCGCCGATGCGGGCGAACGGCGAGGGGGCGGGGGCGGGGCCGCCCTTGCGTTTCTTGTTGTGGTCGGCCTTGGGTTTCTTCTTTTCCTTGGTGCTGCGCATTTGACCTTTTGCCATGACAAATCCTCCCGGCCGGTATGCGGCCGCGCGGCGATGATCCTAGCCCAACTTTCCGATGAGGCAAAAAGCGACGTCGAAGACGCGGCGCCAGGTACTTGTGGATGTTCGCCACTGGGCGCCATGGTCCGCTCGCCTGAATCGCTTTGCCGGACTACAGCATGGGCATGCCCCCCGATCTCCTCGCTTTCGCAGGTGAGCGGCGGTTCGCGACCGTCCTGGCGGACCCGCCCTGGCAGTTCGCCAACAAGACCGGCAAGGTCGCGCCCGAGCACAGGCGTCTGGCGCGCTATCGCACGCTCGGTCTCGATGAGATCATGGCGCTGCCGGTGGGGCAGATCACGGCGCCGGTAGCGCACCTTTATCTGTGGTGCCCGAACGCCCTGCTGCCGGAAGGTCTTGCCGTGATGAAGGCGTGGGGCTTCGCCTACAAGTCCAACCTCGTCTGGCACAAGGTGCGCAAGGACGGCGGCTCCGACGGGCGCGGCGTCGGCTTCTACTTCCGCAACGTGACCGAACTGATCCTGTTCGGCGTCAAGGGCAGGAATGCGCGCACGCTTCCGCCCGGCCGTCGGCAGGTGAATCTTCTCGCCACCCGCAAGCGCGAGCATTCGCGCAAGCCCGACGAACAGTACGCCATCATCGAGGCATGCAGCCCCGGGCCCTATCTCGAGCTGTTCGCGCGCGGCACCCGCGCCGGTTGGACAAGCTGGGGCAACCAGGCGGACGAGGGCTACCGCCCGACGTGGGAGAC
>DATFWC010000359.1:0-4038 GCA_035259885.1 Xanthobacteraceae bacterium | reverse complement strand
GCGGCGTTCACCAGGCAGAGGAAGCCGAGCGGTGCGTCGGCGGCGGCGCGGAACTGGTGCCAGGTCCACGCCGGCACCGTGACCAGGTCGTGCGGCGCGATGTCCCTGACCGCGTGGCCGACGAGGCACTGGCCGCGGCCGCGCAGGATCACCACGGCGTGCATGTGCTCGTGCCGTTCGAGGGTGGAGAATCCACCCGGCGCGATGTCGAAGTAGCGCAATTCGCCGTGCATGGCGGGGTCGGAGAACAGCACCTGGCGGGTGATGGAGCGGAACAGCGCGCGCGCGTCCTCCTTGTAGGGACGCAGCTCCACGTTCTCCCAGCGATAGCCGGGCTGCGCCTTGCGGTGGGTGCGCGTTTTGGCGATCTCATCCATACGGAAAACTCTGCACCGCGGCCACGAAGGCGGCCGTCTCCTCGGTCAGGCGCTCACGCGCCTGCAGCAGGGCGCCGCCAATCAGCAACATGATATCGGCGCCGTAGAAATCAAGCATTTCCGGCACGCGGTCGAGCGTCATGCCGCCGGCCGCCACCGGCACGGTGGCGTGCAGGCCGTGCCATTCCGACAGCGCCGCGCGGGCGAGCGCGCGGCAGGTTGCGGGCGAATAGCCGAACCGGCCGCCATGGTTGGGAAACACCACGGCATCCGCGCCGAGCAGGCGGAACAGCTTCCCCATGAGCAGCGCTGGCGCGATTCTGGCGGCGCCCGCCAGCGCCGGATGCGCCACGAAGGTGAAGCCGGGGTTGTCCTGCGCCAGCCGGTAAAAATTGGCGACGCCGCAGACCATCGGCGCCACCATGGCGGCGTCGATGCCCGCGGCGGCAGCGGCCGCGACCTGCCGGCGCATGGCGCCGAGGTCGCCCGACAGGCTCGGCACGTAGCGCGTGCCAGGGTAGGGGGCGAGCGCCGTGGCGACGGCTTCGATGCGGGCGGCGAACGGCGAATAGTCCTGGTCGGCGAGGCCATGGTCGTCCTTGATGTAGTCGACGCCGCCGGCCGCGAATTTTCGCGCCAGCTCGGCCAGTGCGACGGGCGAAAGACCTTGCGGCTTGAGCGCCGAGCAGGTGAGCGCCCGCTTCTCGGCACCGACGCGCAGGCGCAGCGCCGCAAGGCCGTGGCGCGGCCCGCCGAACACGGCGACGAACTCGCCTGGCAAGTCGACGTCGTGCAGGACCACGTCGTCGTGCAGCGAGGTGTTGCCGAACAGCATGTTCAAAAGCTGGCCGGCGTCGTGTCCGATCGTGGCGACGGCCAGCCCGATACGCACCTCGAAAAGGTCCTTGTCCAGTGCGCGGGTCGCCTCGACTTTTCCGACGATCTCGTCGAGCACGACCCGGTCGTCGATCGCCGCGACCGGCATCTCCACGCTCTGCTCGACTGCAATGGCGCAGGCGCGCTCCGCGATCGTCGCCGCCTCGGCGCGCACGTGATAGATCGCCGTGAGCCGGGAGACCACGTCGAGCTCCGGACAGGACCTCTCAGCCGATGGCGCGGCGACCGAAGCCGCGCGCGCGCATCCGAGGCAGGTAGCGGCGCGCGAACACGATGACGCTGGCGACCAGCAGGATCACGATGGCGAGCCAGACCAGGAACACGCCGACAACGGCGAGGAACGTCAGCAGCGATCCGATCAGGATCAGCGGCGCCAGCAGCAGCAGCGGCCCCAGCCGGAACTTCGGGGCGCGCGCCCGCCGGATTGCCTCGTCGAGCAGGCAGGACGGGTCGGGCTCGAGCCGCGTCCGCACCGGAAAGGCGATCACTTTGGCCGAACGAGGCATCGCGTTCACCGGTCCCGCTGGTGGGTCAGGGACATGACATCCTCAAATAGCCAGCATACACGATTCGGGTAAAGCTGACGATTGACGTCACCATGGCCGGGCGGCGTAAATAGGGCCCCTCCTGGCCGCAACGCCGGCATTCAACGGAAAATGTCATGGCTTTCGTCGCCGATCCCGAGACTGGGCTCCAGTTCTACGAGCTCAGTCATCCCTGGGGCATGTATACGCCGATCTTTCCCGGCTACGAGGAGATCAAGCTCGAGCGCATCACCTACCATGCCAAGCAGGGCGTGATGACGCACAAGATCACCACAATCTTCCATACCTCCACCCATGTGAACGCGCCGATCCACCTGCTGCCTGGAAAACAGGCGGTGGGCGAGCTGGCGCTCGACCGCTTCTTCGGCACCGGCGTGGTGCTGTCGATCCCCAAGGGCAAGTGGGAGCTGATCGAGCCGCAGGACCTGGAAAAGGCGGAACCCAAGGTGGAGCCCGACGACATCGTGCTGATCAACACCGGCTGGCACAAAAAGTATTCCGACAGCAAGGAGTACTTCGGCCATGCCCCCGGCCTGAGCCGGCGCGCCGCCGAATGGCTGGTGGCACGGCGGCCAAAGCTGGTCGGCGTCGACACCGCCACGGTCGACCATCCGCTTGCCACCTCGATCGGGCCGCACCGCAACGGGCCGCAGATCAAGTATCTGCTGCCCGAATACAAGGCAGCGACCGGCCGCGAGGCATCTGAGGATTTCCCCGAGTGGAACCCGGCGCACAAGGCGCTGCTCGGCGCCGGCATTCCGACCGTGGAGAACGTCGGCGCCGATCTCGACGCCGTCACCGGTCAGCGTTGCACCTTCCAGGGCTTCCCGTGGAAGTGGCGTGAGGGCGATGCCTGCGTCATCCGCCTTGTCGCTATCCTGGATCCGTCGGGCAATTATCGCCTGGAATCCGGCAAGGGAACCTGACCATGGCGGCCAGCACCGAGGACCTGCAGTTTTACGATCTCAGCCATGCCTGGGGTCACGGCATGCCGCAGTGGCCGTCGCGCGCCAACCTCAACGTGCGCGTGCTCGAGTTCCATGCCAAGGACGGGCTGCTGGTGCAGCAATTCGAGGGCATCATGCACCGCGGCACCCACATGGACGCGCCGATCCACGTGGCTGAGAACACCCCCACCATCACGGGCTATCCGCTGTGGCGATTCTTTGGCACCGGGGTGGCGGTGTCGATCCCGAAAGGCAAATGGGGCGTGGTGACGCCGCAGGACCTGGAGAACGCCACGCCGAAGATCCGGCGCCACGACATCGTCATGATCAACACCGGCAGCCACCGCAACTACGGCGACAATCCGGACTATTTCGCCTACTCGCCCGGGCTGTACAAGGAAGCTGCCGAGTGGCTGGTGGAGCGCCAGGTCAAGCTGGTCGGCATCGACGTGCAGGCGCTCGACCATCCGCTTGGCACGTTCCTCGGGCCGCACGGTCCCGGGCCGGCGCAGCCGCACCTCGACGACGAGTATTTTGCCGAGACCGGCCGCCACATCATCGACGACTTCCCGCACTGGGAGCCGGCGCACAAGATCATGATGACCAACGGCATTCCCGGCATCGAGAACATCGGCGGCGACATCGACCGGATCACCGGCAAGCGCTGCACCTTCTTCGCCTTCCCGTGGCGCTGGCCCGACGGCGAGGGCTGCGCGCTGCGCGTGGTCGCCGTCATCGATCCCAACCAGACCTTCCGCTTCGAGACCGGAACATGAGCGCCAGCGACCGTGCGTTTCAGTCGTTCCCGCGCAAGCGGGAACCCATGAACACCGCGCGTGCCGTATATTCACCCACCGTGGTCATGGGTCCCCGCCTGCGCGGGGACGACGGGGGCAGAGTCGACCGATGATCTCCGAGCCGTTGCGCAATCCGCTGTCGCTGTTCGATGTCGAGGGCAAGGTCGCCATCATCACGGGCGCGTCCGGCACGTTCGGCCGCGCCACCGCCATCGCGCTGGGCGCGCTGGGCGGAAAAGTGCTGCTGGTGTCCGGCTCCAAGGCCGAGCTCGACGCCGTGGCCGACGAGGTGCGCGAGGTCGGCGGCGATCCCGCCACGCTGGTGGCGCGCCCGGAAACGCTGGACGACGCCCAGGCGATGCTCGACACCGCGCTGGTCAAGTTCGGCCGTGTCGACCAGCTCGTTGTCGCCTCCGGCGTCAACAAGCCGGGCTTCATCCACGAGCAATCGCTGGACGAGTGGGAAAGCGTGATG
>DATFWC010000358.1:0-3001 GCA_035259885.1 Xanthobacteraceae bacterium | reverse complement strand
GCCGGGGGCGTGCGTGAGGTGTCGGCGAGATGAACCGCTTCGTGGCGAACTACACGTTGCGGCTCGATGCCAAGGGACGGGTTTCGATTCCGGCACCGTTCCGGCAAGTGCTCGCCCGCGATGGGTTCGACGGGTTGTACTGCTATCCGACGCTGGACCGGCCGGCGCTCGACGCCGGCGGCAATGCCCTTCTGGCGGAGATCGAGCAGCTGATTGCGGGCTTCCCGCCTTATTCGGACGAGCGCGAGGAACTGGCGGCGGCGCTGTATGGGACGAGCGAGACACTGAACATCGACGGCGAAGGGCGGGTCATCCTGAGCGAACGGCTCAAGATCCATGCCGGCATAGCGGACCAGGCGGCCTTCGTCGGGCTTGGTCACAAGTTTCAGATCTGGGAGCCCGAGCGCTTCCGCGCGCAGCTCGCGGAGGCCACCGAGAAGGTGCGCGCGCTCAAGAAGCAATTGGGGTCCCGGAGGTCGGCGCAAGGGGCGCCCGGAGCGCGGGAATGACGATGGGCCGCGACACCGATGCCGGTGTCGCTGGCGGACTGGCCCGTCACATTCCCGTGCTCGGCCGGCAGGCGGTCGAGTGCCTGAGACCGCGCGACGGCGCCACCTACATCGACGGAACGTTTGGCGCCGGCGGCCACAGCCGCCTGATCCTCGCTGCCGCCGACTGCCGGGTGATCGCCATCGACCGCGATCAGACCGCGGTCGCCCAGGGCGCCGATCTGGTGGAGTCGGCCGGCGGCCGGCTCACGCTGGTAGAAGACCGCTTCTCGGCGCTCGATCGGGTGGCCCGGACGCTCGGCGTCGACGCGGTCGACGGCGTGCTGCTCGACGTCGGGGTGTCGTCGATGCAGCTCGACGCGGCCGAGCGCGGTTTTTCCTTCCGCCTCGACGGCCCGCTCGACATGCGCATGGGGCGCGACGGCGTCAGCGCCGCCGACGTGGTGGCGCACGCAGCCGAGCGCGATCTCGCCGCCATCGTTGCCGCGCTGGGCGAGGAGCGCCGCGCCCGCGCGGTGGCACGCGCCATCGTGGCGGCGCGCAAGGACGCGCCGATCGAAACCACGCGCGCGCTCGCCGACATCGTGGCGCGGGTGGTGCGGGCCAAGCCCGGCGACATCCATCCGGCCACACGCACGTTCCAGGCGCTGCGTATCTTCGTCAATGACGAGCTCGGCGAGCTCGCCGGCGCGCTGGTCGCGGCCGAGCGCGTGCTCAAGCCCGGCGGCCGCCTGGTGGTGATCTCGTTCCATTCGCTCGAGGACCGCATCGTCAAATCGTTCATCGCCGAGCGCAGCCAGGTGCGGCGCGGCTCGCGCCATCTGCCCGAGCCGGATGCACAGGAGCCGAGCTTCCGCATGCTGACCCGCCGGCCGCTCACCCCCGACGCGGCGGAAAGCAGCGCCAACCCCCGCGCGCGCTCGGCCAAGCTGCGCGCGGCGGAACGCACCGCGGCCGCCGCGCCCGCCGCCGACATCGTCCACCTGCTGCCGCGTCTACCGGCGCTCGACACTTTTCCGAGGACCCGCTGATGCTCCGTCTCATCAACCTTGCCGTCATCGGGGCGCTGGTGATCGGTGCCGCCTGGCTCTACGAGATCAAGTACTCGTCGACGCGGGCCGCCGAGCACGTCGCCAAGCTGCGCGCGGAGATCCGGCGCGAGCGCGACGCCATCGCGGCGCTGCGCGCCGAGTGGGCGCGGCTCGACAATCCCGACCGCATTCAGATCCTCGCGCGCCGGCACCTGACCCTCAAGCCGGTCGAGACCACGCAGTTCGATTCGCTCGATCACCTGCCCGAGAAGCCGGTCGAGATCGTGCCGCCGGGCTCCGCCGACCCGATCGGCGCCTTGATCGAGAACATGGTCGATCCCGAGGTCGTTACCGGCAGCGTTGTGGAACCGGAGGCGAACCATTGAGTGCGCAGACCATCCAACCAGCGTCCCCGCCGGCAACCGGCCTCATCTCGGCGCGGCGCCGGCTCGTTCACCGTCTGCTCTATGGCCGCAATGTCGACCGCGGCGCCAAGGCGCGCGCGCGCGTCCTGCTCGCCATAATGGTCTTCGCGGCGGTCTACGCCGTGGTGGCGCTGCGGCTGGTCATGTTCGCGCTGGTGCCCGAGAGCCACGCGGTGCGGCGCACCGGCAGCCAGGATGCGGTCGCCACGGCGCGCCCCGACATCGTCGACCGCAACGGGCAGATTCTCGCCACCGACGTGCGCATGCCGTCGCTGTTCGGCGAGCCGCGAAAGATCATCGACGTGGATGAGGCGACCGAGCTGCTCACCGCGGTGCTGCCGGACCTGGAGTCCGCCGAGGTGCGCGAGCGCCTCGGCTCGCGCCGCGGCTTCGTCTGGCTCAAGCGCGAGATCAAACCGCAGCAGCAGCAGCAGATCCACCGGCTCGGCATTCCCGGCATCGGCTTCCTGCCCGAGAACAAACGCGTCTATCCCAACGGCGCCGAGGTCTCGCACCTCATCGGCCTGGTCAATATCGACAACCAGGGCATTGCCGGCATGGAGAAATGGCTCGACGGGCGGGGCCTCGCCGACCTCCATCGCGCCGGCTTCGCCACCGATCGCGAGCAGAAGCCGATCGCGCTCGCCGTCGACCTGCGCGTGCAGCACGCGCTGCGCGACGAGCTCGTCGCGGCGGCGGAAAAGTTCAAGGCCAAAGCCGCCGCCGGCCTCGTCATCGACGTGAACACCGGCGAGATCCTCTCCATGGTGTCGGTGCCCGATTACGATCCCAACAATCCGCGCGAAGCCAATGACCCGACCCGCATCAACCGCCTGAGCACCGGCGTGTTCGAACTCGGCTCGACCTTCAAGGCGCTGACCATCGCCATGGCGCTCGATTCCGGCAAGGTGACGCTGAACTCCACGTTCGACGCGCGCGTGCCGCTGCGCTATGGCCGCTTCAACATCCACGACTACCACGCCCAGCACCGCGTGATGACGGTGCCGGAAATCTTCACCTATTCGTCCAACATCGG
>DATFWC010000357.1:0-2545 GCA_035259885.1 Xanthobacteraceae bacterium | reverse complement strand
CTATACGGTGGGCGTCATCACCTGCAAGCCGACGGAACGCGAGGCCGAGGACTATTATCAGCACTGCATCGTCGAGCACGCCGACTGGTCGGCGGTCGACGGCATCCTGGCGCTGAAGAACATCAGCCCCGACACCGTGCCAATGCAGGAATACCTCACCAAGCGCAGCCAGTACGCCCAGGGCATGGGCGGCCTGCCCATCGTGGGCGACCCCGACCATGTGGCGCAGCAGCTCATCGACTTGAGCAAGGCCGGCCTCACCGGCATCGCGGTGTCGTTCGTCAACTACATCGACGAGCTGCCGTTCTTCTGCGAAGAGGTTGTTCCGCGCCTGCAGCGCGCCGGCGTCCGCGCCTGAGGTTTTGGCCATGACGGCGCGCGTCGGCCTGATCATTCCGTCCTCCAACCGGATGGTCGAGCAGGAGATGGTGCGCGCGCTGCCGGCCGGCGTGCAGGCGCACATCATGCGGCTGCGCATGACCGGCCCGCATCACGTCGCGCTGGCGGAGCTGCTGCCGCGCATAGAGGACGCGACGCGCACTTTGATGGATGCGAAATGCGACCTCGTCGCCTTTCATTGCACCGCCGCCTCGACCGAGGTGGGGCTCGCCGGCGAGGAGCGCGCGCTGGCCGCAGTGGTGCGGGGCGGCGCGCCCAAGGCCACCACCACCGCCACCGCCATCCGCCATGCCTTTGCGGCCCTGGGCGCGCGCCGTGTTGTCCTGGTGACGCCCTACGACGCGCGGACGACCGAGGACGAGGCAGCCTTCCTGCGCAGCGCCGGCTATGACGTGCTGGCGTCAACAGGCTTCGCGCTCGGCGGCAGCGACCAGTTCTGCGCCACGCCGGAAAAATTCTGGCTGGAGCGCACGCTCGCGCTCGCCCGGCCCGAAGCCGACGCCTACCTGGTGAGCTGCGCCAACATCGCGACGTTCCCCATCATCGCCGAGCTTGAGCGCCGGCTCGACCGCGCCGTGGTCACCAGCAACCAAGCCGTGCTATGGGATGCGCTCTGTCGCCTCGGCCGGGGCGATCGCGAACAATGTCCGGGCCGCCTGTTCGACCATATGCCGGCGGTCCCTGCGGTGCGCCGCGCATGACGAGGCGGAAAAAGACAGCGCACCTGGTGTACGCGGTGCATTTGGCGGCGCTCGCCGCGCCGATCCTGCCGTGCGTGGCTCAGGACGACGTCGCGGCGTTCTACCGCGGCAAGCAGATCCGCATCGTGGTCGGATCGGCGCCGGGTGGCGGCTACGACCTGTTCGCCCGCGTCGTCGCGCGCCACATGGCCGAGCACATCCCGGGCCGTCCGAGCATCATCGTGCAGAATTTTCCCACCGCCGGCGGCATGGTGATGACCAACCAGCTGTTCAATGTCGGTCCGAAGGACGGCACCGTCATGGCCACGCCCATCAACGGCATCCCGACGGCGCCGCTGCTGCAGCCGCGGGCCGCGCGCTTCGACCCGACGAAGCTCAACTGGATCGGCAGCACTAACCGCGAGCCCTACGTCGCCTATGTCTGGCACACGGTGCCGGTCACCAGCATCGCCGAGCTGGCGGACCGCGAGGTGGTAGTCGGCGCCACCATGCCGGGCACCACGATGGTGGATTTCCCGCTGCTCGCCAAGGACGTGCTCGGTCTGAAGTTCAGGATCGTGCGCGGCTACGGGAGCACCCCGCAGATCAATCATGCGATCGAGCGCGGCGAGGTCGAGGGCTTGGGCGGCATCGGCTGGTCGTCCGTGAAGGCGCAGTCGGCGCACTGGATCAACGAGCGGAAGATCCGGGTGATCGGCCAGTACGGCTTCAAGCGCCACCCCGAGCTGCGCGATGTGCCGACCATGCTGGAACTCGCCCGGAGCGAGCAGGACGCCCAAGCCATGCGCATGCTGTTCGCGCGCACCGAATATGGCCGTCCCTATTTCGTGCCGCCCGACGTGCCGGCCGAGCGTGTGCAGGCACTGCGCCGCGCTTTCGACGCCACCATGCGCCATCCCGCCTTCGTCGCCGATGCGGCCCGCCTGCGTCTCGAGATCGATCCGATGACCGGCGAGGAGCTGCAGGCGCTGGTGGCGCACCTCGCCGGCACGCCGCCGGAGATCGTTGCCCGCGTGCGCGCCGCGCTGGAGGGAAAGTAACCCTGCGAGATGGACGCTGGCGCTGGTCGTCCCCGCGAAGACGGGGACCCATGAACACGGTCCGAGCGATAGTGCCGCGGCATTGATCATGGGTTCCCGCCTGCCCGGGAACGACGCCGAGTATGAACGACGCCGAGGTTCAATCCGCCCGGATTCCCGGGTTTTCCCGGATCACCCGCGACCAGCGCTCGGTCTCCTGGCGGATGAAGGCGCGAAATTCTGCCGGCGAGCTGCTCACAGCGAACAGGCCGGCATTCTGGAGCTTGGCCATGATGGCGGGATCGGCATAGATCGCCGCCACCTCGCGCTGGATCTTGTCCACGATCGCCTCTGATGTGCCGGCGGGCGCCAGGAGACCGATCCAGGTCGTGCTTTCGCCCAAGGACGGCAGGCCCGCGGCGTCGG
>DATFWC010000356.1:0-7422 GCA_035259885.1 Xanthobacteraceae bacterium | reverse complement strand
TGAGCTCCTTCGACGGCTCGCGGACGAAGCCACCGATCTTCCGCTTCCGCAATGGTAGCTGTATGTCGTGGGCTCGCTTCCCATCGCCCTCCCCAAACTTCGGGGCATGGAACGGATAACCCCTAAGCCGCCCGCGGCCGTCGGCGCACGCGCAGGCGCAGCCCGCGCGCGCCTTCCGAGCCGCCGTGGCGGTCGGCGTCGGCCTTCTCGTAGATGCGCGGCAACGGTCGCCTAGCCCGTGCGGCCGATTGTTGCCTGCCAGCGGTCGCTGAACCGTGTGAGAATGTTCCACCGGCTGTGCGGCTTGCCGCGCCGGGGCGCCTCATCAAGCGGGTTGGCCGGCGAACCTTGGATGACGAGCGGCTGAGTTGCTTTCTGTCCCCGCGCTGGCCGTGTGACGTGGGTTCCTTCCCGCGCCCTTCTCATCGCATAGCGGCCGACATTGCGCAGGAAGAACCGCTCGTGCGACAGGGTCAGCCGGTCAATAGCGGTGGACAGGGGCAGCCATTCCACTGATTTGATCTCGACCGTCAGTTTGTAAATCGGACCACGGATCGCCCGCATGCGCCAGAAATGAACGATCTTTGGTCCGCCGCTGCCGAAATAGGAGATCACGCCGAGAAACTCGTGCACGCGCACCTCGTATCCGGTTTCCTCCGACGCCTCGCGCTTGGCGGCCGCGATCGGCCGTTCATCCGGCTTGAGCTTGCCCTTCGGCAACACCCACGCGCCGTCCCGGCGGCGCTGGACGATCGCCACCCGCGGCTTGGAGCCGTCGCGAATGACAATGCCGCCAGCCGCTAGAATCGGCTTTCGTGTCGATTTGCCCATGCTGGCCTCATAACTGATTCGATCAGGCGAGAGCATAGCGCCCGGATCACATTAAAGGGTGATGCGTCGACAGACGTCCATACGCGCGCAATCACCCATTGGCGGCCTGGGGACGGACAGCCGCCATCCGGCAGGTACAAGCCTCCGGACAATGGAAAGAAGCGCTAAGCCGCCCGCCGTCGTCGCACGCGCAGGCGCAGCCCGCGCGCGCCTTCGGGGCCGCCGTGGCGTTCGGCGTCGGCCTTCTCGTAGATGCGCGGCAGCCGCAGGCTGATGCCGCAGCGGTCGCCCACGTGCAGGCCGAGCTCGGAAAGCTTCTCGCGGCTGGTTTCCGCCTCGATGAGCTTGCGCTCGTACAGGAGCTCGACGGCTGCGCGCTGCCCGAGCGCTGAAATGAAGCGCACCACGGCGGTGTTGGGCAGCCGCGCATCCTCGCTGTGCGCCGCGGCGCCGGGGCGCGACAGCACGATGTCGTGCGGGCGCACGAAGGCGACCGCCGGCCCGTCCGGCGTGCCCGAGTCCACGACCAGGACCTTGTCGCCGAGCCGCACGTGGCCGTTCTCGATGGTGCAGTCGAACGAGTTGGTGCGGCCGAGGAAATCGAACACGAACGGCGTCCGCGGCTCCTCGTAGATCTGCGTCGGCGTGCCGATCTGCTCGATGCAGCCGCGGTTCATCACGGCGACGCGGTCGGCGAGGTCGAGCGCCTCCTCCTGATCGTGGGTGACGAACACGGTGGTCAGGCCGGTGGCGTCGTGGATGTCGCGCAGCGAGCGGCGCAGCTCCACCCGCACCTTGGCGTCGAGCGCGCCGAACGGCTCGTCGAGCAGCAGCACCTTGGGGTCAATGGCGAGCGCGCGCGCCAGCGCCACGCGCTGCCGCTGGCCGCCCGACAATTGCGCCGGAAAGCGGCTCTCCAGCTCGCCAAGCTGAACCAGCTTGAGCAGCTGCCGCACGCGGTCCTCGATCTGGGCGGCCGTCGGCCGCTTGCGCCGCGACCGCACCTTGAGCCCGAACGCGACGTTCTCGAACACGCTCATGTGGTTGAACAGCGCGTAGTTCTGGAACACGAACCCGATCTGGCGCTCCTCGAACGGCAGCGCCAGCGCGTCGCGGTCGTCGATCAGGACCTTTCCGGAATCGGGGAACTCCAGCCCGCCGAAGATGCGCAGCAGCGTGGTCTTGCCCGAGCCCGACGGGCCCAGCAGCCCGACAAACTCGCGCTCGCGAATCTCCAGATTGATGCGGTCGAGCACCAGCGTCGACTCGAAGCGCTTCGTCAGGTCCTTGACCTCGAGACGCACGTCAATCTCCTCAATGCAGGCGCGTGTGCGCCGGCAGCGTTCCGGCGCGCCATTCGAGCCACGTCTTGAGCGCCAGGGTGGCGAGCGCCATCAGGGTCAGGAGCGAGGCGACCGCGAAGGCGGCGGCGAACGCGTAGTCGTTATACAGGACTTCGACCTGCAGCGGCATGGTGTTGGTCAGGCCGATGATGTGCCCGGACACCACCGCCACCGCGCCGAACTCGCCGATGGCGCGGCCGTTGCACAACAGGATGCCGTACAGCAGGCTCCATTTGACGTTCGGCAGCGTCACCCGCCGCAGCGTCTGCCAGCCGTTGGCGCCGAGCATCAGCGCGGCTTCCTCCTGCTGCGTCCCCTGCTTCTGCATCAGCGGGATGAGCTCGCGGGCGACGAACGGCAGGGTGACGAACAGGGTGGCGATGACGATGCCCGGGATAGCGAACACGATCTTGATGCCGTGCGCGACGAGCCACGGGCCGAACACGCCCTGCAGGCCGAACAGCAGCACGAACACCATGCCGCCGATCACCGGCGACACCGAAAACGGCAGGTCGATGAGCGTGATCAGCAGGTTCTTGCCGCGGAAATCGAACTTGGTGATGGCCCAGGCCGCGGCGATGCCGAATATGGCATTGAGCGGCACCACGATGAGCGCCGTGAGCAGCGTCAGCCGGATGGCGGCCAGCGCATGCGGCTCGATCAGCGCCGCGCCATAGGCGCGCAGCCCCAGGCGCAGCGCCTCGGAAAACACCACCAGCAGCGGCAGGATAAGGAAGACGACCAGGAATAGCAGCGCAATGGCGATCAGCGCGCCGCGGACCGGAGCGGATTCGGTCAGCGGCAGCAGGCGCCGCTCGCGCCGCGCCGGCCGTTCCACGACCAAGTCGGAGGAGGCCAGATCAACCACCCTGTCGTCTCCGCGTCCAAGCCTGCAGCACGTTGATGGCGAAGAGAAGGACGAACGAGACGACGAGCATCAGAGTGGCGATCACGGTGGCGCCGGCATAATCGAACTGCTCCAGCTTGATGACGATCAGAAGTGGAATGATTTCCGAATATCCGGGTATGTTGCCGGCGATGAAGATCACCGAGCCGTATTCGCCGATGGCGCGGGCGAACGCGAGGGTGAAGCCGGTCATCAGGGCGGGGAGGATCGGCGGAAAGACCACGCGCCAGAGGATGTGGGCGCGCGAGGCGCCGAGCATGGCGGCCGATTCCTCGAGCTCGCGCTCGAAATCGAGGAGCACCGGCTCGACGGTGCGGACCACGAAGGGCAGGCCGACGAAGACCAGGGCGATGAGGATGCCGAGCGGCGTGAACGCCACCTTGAACCCGGCGGCCGCCAGCGGTGCGCCCAGCCAGCCGTGCGCCGAATAGAGGCTCGTCAGCGCGATCCCGGCGACCGCGGTGGGCAGCGCGAACGGCAGGTCGATCAGTGAATCGAGGAAGCGGCGGCCGGCAAACCGGTAGCGCACCAGCACCCAGGCAACGATGAAGCCGAAAATCGCGTTGATGAAGGCGGCGAGGAACGCGATGCCGAAGCTCACGCGGAAGGCGGCGAGCGTGCGCGGCGATATGAGCTCGGCCCAGAACTTCGCCCAGCCGGCTTCGCTCGCCTTGAAGAACAGCACGCACAGCGGAATGATCACGATCAGGCCGAGATAGGACAGCGTGATCCCGAGCGTGAGCCCGAATCCCGGAATGATGGTTCGTTGCGGGAGAGCGCGTACGGCCATCAAAATTGTCTCGCCCCCGGGCGGTAGATCTGATCGAACAGGCCGCCGTCGGAAAAATGCACTTTCTGCGCCTGCGCCCAGCCGCCGAACTGGTCGATGGTCATCAGCTCGAGATTGGCGAAACGATTGCGCACCTTGTCGATGGCCGGCGCCAGGCGCGGGCGGAAATAGAAGCGGCCGGCGAGGTCCTGGCCTTCCGGCCCATAGAGAAATTTCAAATAGGCCTCGGCCACCTCGCGGGTGCCGCGGCGGTCCACCACCTTGTCGACCACGGCGACCGGCGGTTCGGCCAGCATGCTGATCGTCGGCACGACCACCTCGAAGTCGCCGGGACTCACCTCATTCGCCACCAGCAGCGCCTCGTTCTCCCAGGCGATGAGCACGTCGCCGATGTCGCGGCGGCTGAACGTGATGGTGGCGCCGCGCGCACCGGTGTCGAGCACCGGCGCGTTGCGGTAGAGCCGCGTCACGAAGTCAAGCGCCTTGCGCTCGTCGTTGCCGAACGCGCGCAATGCGTAGCCCCAGGCCGCCAGATGATTCCAGCGGGCGCCGCCGGAGGTTTTCGGGTTCGGCGTCACGATGCTGACGCCGTCCTTCACCAGATCGGACCAGTCGCGGATCTGCTTGGGGTTGCCCTTGCGCACTAGGAAGACGATAGTCGACGTATAGGGCGCGCTGTTGTTGGGCAGCCGTTGCTGCCAGTCCTTGGGCAAAAGGCCGGCGCGCTGGGCTATGGCGTCGATGTCATAAGCCAGCGCCAGGGTCACCACGTCGGCTTGCAGGCCAAAACTTACAGCCCTGGCCTGCGCACCCGAGCCGGTGTGCGACTGGTAGATCGTCACCTTGTCGCCGCGTTCGGCCTTCCAGTGCGCCGCAAAGGCGCGGTTGAACTCGGTATAGAATCGCCGCGTCGGGTCGTAGGAGGCGTTGAGCAGGGTCGTCTCGGCGCGCGCCGCCGAGGTCAGCAGCACCAGCAGCGCCGCCAGCGCCGGTACGATTGCCTTGTAATATGGGCTTCCCACCGCTGCCTCTGCTCGTGCGGCCCCGCCGCTAACGCCCCAAGACGCAAGAAGGTCCTTAAGCTTAGCAGCTTCGCGCCGCCGGCGGCGAGGTACCTTGGTTGCCCCAGGCGATCCTCGCCCACATCCGCTCGTGCAGATAGTACAGGATGGTGCGGCCCACGATGTCGGCCAACGCCACCGAGCCGGCGATGCCGACGCTGCCGGTCAGCGCCAACAGGATCGCGAACGCCACAAGGCTGGCGACGATGCGCCAGGTGAGCGCCTTGGCGGCCGAGCGCAGCCGCGATTCGTGCGTGCGCGTCAGGAGACGTTTGACTCCATCCGGGCCTGGTGCCGCCGGGATGCGCGCGCGGGGCTGCGCCGTATCGGCCGCTTCCACGATGCCGAGGCCGATCGTGTCGTAGCTTTCCGGATCGAGAATGATGAAGCCGCCGGTCGCCCGGTTCGCCCGATAGCGGTCGACCGAGATCAGGCGATCGAGCGTGAGCACACAGGCGCCGATCTCGTTGTTGGCGATGCGCGCGCTCGGCAACGCCCGGCGCGAATCGAGATCGATGACCTGCATCTCGGCGCCGGCCGTGGCCTGGGCGGTGGCGGTCGCGGCCTTGACGAGATAGCGGCCCTCGGGGGTTAGCGGCTGCTCGCTCATCCACACCACGCGGGCGGACAAGCGATCCGACACCAGTGGCGCGGCGCCGGCCTCGGCGAGCACGTCGCCGCGCGAGGCGTCCACCTCCTGGTCGAACGTGAGCGTCACCGATTCGCCGGCGACTGCCAGGTCGGCATCGCCTCCCGCCGTGACGATGCGCTCGACGCGCACCAAGCGGCCGGACGGCCAGATCTGCACCGCCATGCCGGAAAAAACCTCGCCCGCCGTGATCAGCCCGCTGTAGCCGCGGAACTCGGCGTTCGGGCGGTTGACCCATTGGATCGGCATGCGGAACGGCTGCTCGTCGTGCGGCGCGATGTCCGCCTGCTCCAGATGCGCGAGCAGGGTGGGGCCGCGATACCAGGCCATGTGCGGCGAGCGGTTGACCACGTTGTCGCCGCTGCGCGCCGCCACCGGGATGAACGTGACGTCGGCGACGTCGAGATCGGCGGCAAAGGCGCGGAAATCCGCCTCGATCCGGTCGAAGCGTTCCTGCGACCAGCCGACCAGGTCCATCTTGTTGACGGCGACGACCAGGTGGCGCACGCCGAGCGTGGACACGATCAGGCTGTGGCGCCTGGTCTGGCTGGTCAGGCCCTCGGCGGCGTTCACCAGGATCAGTGCGAGGTCGGCAGTCGACGCGCCGGTCGCCATGTTGCGCGTGTACTGCTCGTGGCCGGGCGCGTCGGCGACGATGAACTTGCGCCGGTCGGTGGTGAAGAGCCGGTACGCCACGTCGATGGTGATCTTCTGCTCACGCTCGGCCACAAGCCCGTCGAGCAGGAGCGAGAAGTCGATCTCCTGGTGCGCCGTGCCGCCGGCGCCGCTGGCGGCAGCGGCCGTGCCCATCAGCGCCTCGAGCTGATCCTGGAACAGAAGCTTGGCCTCGTAGAGCAGGCGCCCGATCAGGGTGGACTTGCCGTGATCGACGGAGCCGCACACGACGAAGCGCAGCAGGCTCTTTTGCTCCTGCTGATCGAGGAAGGAGTCGAGCGCGAAGGCGCCAGGGTCGGGCCGCACCGTCATCAGAAGTAGCCCTCCTGCTTCTTGCGCTCCATCGAGCCCGGACCGTCGTGGTCGATGAGGCGGCCGCGCCGCTCGGAGTAGCGGCTCTCGATCAGCTCGCGGATGATGTCGGGGACGCTCGCCGCCTCGCTCTCGATCGCGCCGGTGAGCGGATAGCAGCCCAGCGTGCGAAACCGCACCGTCCTGATCTGCGGCTGCTCGCCGGGCTTCAGCGGCAGGCGCGCGTCGTCGATCATGATGAGGAGGCCGTCGCGCTCGACCACCGGCCGCGGCGCGGCGAAATAGAGCGGCACCACCGGGATGTTCTCCTGGTGGATGTAGAGCCACACGTCGAGTTCGGTCCAGTTCGACAGCGGGAACACGCGCACGCTTTCGCCGCGCCGGGCGCGGCCGTTGTACAGCCGCCACGGCTCCGGCCGCTGGCGCTTCGGGTCCCAGCGGTGCTGCGCGTTGCGCAGCGAGAACACGCGTTCCTTGGAACGCGACGCCTCCTCGTCGCGGCGCGCGCCGCCGAACGCCGCATTGAAGCCGTAGGCGTCGAGCGCCTGGCGCAGCGCCTGCGTCTTCATCACGTCGGTATAGAGGTCGGAGCCGTGAATGATCGGGCTGATACCGCGCTTGAGGCCGTCCGCATTGGTGTGGACGATGAGGTCGAGGCCGAGCTCGCGCGCCTGGGCGTCGCGGAACGCGATCATGTCGCGGAACTTCCACGTCGTGTCGATGTGCAGCAGGCGGAACGGCAGCTTTCCCGGCGCAAAGGCCTTGCGCGCGAGATGCAGCAGCACCGCCGAATCCTTGCCGATCGAGTAGAGCAGCACCGGATTGCTGCACTCGGCCACCGCCTCGCGCAGGAT
>DATFWC010000355.1:0-2263 GCA_035259885.1 Xanthobacteraceae bacterium | reverse complement strand
CAGCGCATCGCGCATTTCACCGAGGAGCTCAATTTCCTGTCGGAAGACGACAAGGACTGGGTGATGGGCCGCGCCATCGTGCAGCGGCTCGGCTGGGCGCAGGCTTGAGGCCGTCGCACGCAACTCGGCGTCGTTCCCGCGCAAGCGGGAACCCATGACCACCGACCTTGTCCTATTTGAAATGACAAGTGGCCATGGGTCCCCGCATTCGCGGGGACGACGGGCCGAGCTACATCTTCCCGTGCCCGCGCACGGTCCCGCGGCGCGTGCTGGGGCTCACCACCGTGTCCGACACGTGGATGTTCCACAGTTCGGCGGTGTCCTGCGCCGCATAGGCCTCGAACAGTTTTGGGAACTGGTTCACGTCCGTGATGGTGGCGCCGCGCAGGCCGAAACCCTTGGCGATGGCGACGTGCCGGGCGCACGGCACGCCCGCGAATGTGCCGCGTTGAAGCAATTCGCGCTGACTTAGCCGCGCTTTTCGGCCGTCCAGTTGCCGGAGCACAAGGACTCACCCTGGCCGCGCCAGGTGCCGGAACCGGACTGGCCAAACAGCCGGCCGGAGCCGCTGGCGCGCTGGCTGCCTCGGCTCACCGTCACCCGCACGGCGCCGTTGGGGCGAACCTGGCCGGCCACGTCGAAGTCGCCCTGTCCGGCATAGGACACGCGGCCGTTGGCGACGCGAACCGGGTAGCGGTAGGCGCGGTCGCACGGACCCTTGTCGGTAACGATCAAAACACTCCAGGTCCCATTGAAGTCAGTTCGGCCGGCAGCGGCAGCGGAAGCCGCCGTAAGGGGAGCGGCAATGGCAAAAAGGGCAACAAGGATGCGACACGCGGACTCTCTACACATCATCAGAACCTCGGTCGGTTGCTGTCCCGTCGGCTGTCATAGCCGATTTGTCGGCACATGGGAGCCCCGGGCGCCACATATGTATACGCTTCGCGTTGCCGCAAGTTTCCTCAGGACGATTTGTTGTTGATCAGGCGCGCGCCTGCGCCTCATACGTGTACAGAGCCGGCCGCAGGATCCAGGACAGCGGCAAGGTCAGCAGCACGAGCGCGGCGATCAGGGTGACCGTGACGGGCACGCCCGCCATATCGCCGAAAAAACCGGCAATCGTCGGCGCCAGCGCGCTGGGGGCGAGCGTGCCGGTGTAGAACCAGCTGAAGGCGCGGTTGCGCGCCGCTGGTGTGGCAAAATACGGCACTGATCCGTAGGTCGCGCTCGACGTGCCGTTGAGCATGATGCCGAACAGCGGCAGCAGCACCAGAGTCGCCGGCAGCGGCAGGAGCAACACGCCGAGCATGCCGGCCGCGGTCAGCGCCTTGGTGATGCAGATCGTGGCGATGATGCCGAAGCGGTCGGCGATCCATCCGCACGCGAGCTTGCCCAAGGCGCCGCCAATGAACACCATCGTCAGGGCGAAGCCGGCATTGGTGACGCTCGCGCCCTTGGCGATGAGGAGGAAGGGCAGGAACACCAGGAATCCAGAGCGCGTCACATTATCGATCGCCGCGATGGCGAGAAGGAGAAAATAGCCGGGCTTGAACCCGTCCGATGCGGACGAAGCCGCATCCGCGGTGGTCGCGGGCGCGGGAGCGAAGCGCGGCATGAAGATGAAGATCGCAATGGCGCCGGCAATCCCGATCGCACCGAGCAGCGCGTAGGCCGGACGCCACGGCATGAGATACAGCAGCGCGGTGGCGGCGGCCGGCAGCGCCATCTTGCCGATGTCGCCGGCAAAATTGTACGTGCCGAACACGGCCATCGCGCGCGGGCCGGCAAAGGCGCGCGCCACCAGCGCGGACGCGATCGGATGCTGGGTGGCGGCGCCGAGGCCGCCGACCAGGAGCGCCGCCATGAGCAGGACGAAGCCGGCGCTGGCCCCGGCCAGGACATAGCACAGGCCGCACAGTGCCGTGCCGCCGGCCAGCACGGCGGAAGCGCCGACGCGTTCGGCGAGCGCCGCGGCGGGAATCTGTAGCGCTGCCATGGCGCCGCTGAACATCGTGCGCAGGATGCCGACGGCGGCGTAGCTCAGACCGAACTCGGCCTGCCAGATCGGCAACGCCACCCAGATCAGGTCGGCATAGCCGTCGTGCAGCACGTGGGCGCCGCAGGCCACGGCCAGTGCGCGCCGCTCGTCGCGCTTCGCCCCCGCTGGGTCGGCGGCCCGATCGGTCGCTGCACTGACGGCCAAGAAACAACCTTTCAGGACAATGCCATAGCGGACTTTATGACGACCGCATGAAGGCGGGCG
>DATFWC010000354.1:0-3239 GCA_035259885.1 Xanthobacteraceae bacterium | reverse complement strand
GTCTTTTCCAGCAGCGCATCATCGATTTCCAGAAATTTCGCGCGGCGGATTGCAGCGCCAGCCGAGTTGAAGAGGAATTGCACCGTGCCCAAGGCATCGATTGCCCGCTTGACCATGTTGTCGACCTGCGCCCGCGCGGTTACGTCGACCGGGAGCGCCAACGCCTGGCTGCCCCTGGCGTTGACTTGCGCCGCCGTTTCGCGCGCGCCGTCGGCGTTGATATCGGCGCAGACCACGTTCGCGCCCTCGCGCGCGAAAATCAGCGCCGTCGCCCGGCCGATTCCGCTCCCCGCGCCCGTGATGATGATGGTCTTGCCCGCAAAATAATCCGGCGTCTTCGGCATGGCGTTTTCCTCGCGCGACGCGAGATGCGGGCGCGAGCGCATGATAATCTGTCGCCGCAGCGTCGCAGAAGGGGTTCATCAACCGAACCCTCGCTGGTGGCCCTTGCGGCACACGCATGGTCGGCCGCGTCCGCTGCGCCGAGCCGCGGCACATCGACAATCTAGGAACAGCGCCGCTTGATTGCGGGCCTCACTTCTGCGCGCCGCTGGGGGTCTTGGCCGATTCAGGCGCGCCGGAGGGCGGCTTTGGCGCCACACCGGTGGTCTCGCGCGGTGCCGCATGGCCCGCGCCCTCGCCGGTCTGGGCCTGGCCCTGCGGCTGGTTGGGCTGGTTTTGCTGGCTGCCCTGGCCATTGCCTTGCTGCGGCTGGCCCTGCTGATCGCCGCCCTTGGCCCGGCCGGACTGCTGCTGGTTGGAATCCTGCGCCGCAGTCGGCGGCGCCGATCCGGTCGTCTGTGTGGCGGGCCCGCTCGCCGTCTGAACGGTCTCGTCGCGCTGATGAGTGAGGCCGTAGAGGACCAGGACGATGATGGCGATCGAGGCAATGGCGGTGAGCAGCTTTTGCACCTTGGTGGCCGGGCCGGCGCTCAGGTCGAGTTCGGGATCGGCCTGCAGGTGGCGGTCTTCCTCCACCGCGTTCGGATCGGGGTATGTCATGGCGGTCTCCGCTCGATCATGAAGGACAACCGGCGAGCAAACCGTTAGGTTCCGCGGCGAACCGATGGCCCCGGCGGCCCCTCGGCAGACCGGATTGGCTGGATTGGAATCTTTTATGCACATCGTCACGGTCGTCATCTTTGGTCTGGTGAGCCTTGGTGTCTTCGTCGCGGCGGCCAGGCTGGTCGGCCGGCGCGCAGCCGACGGCGCGCGTGTATTCGTGTGGGTGTGGCTCGCGGCGTCGATCGTCAACGGCGCCGTCGGGGTGCTCTATGCCGGCATCCCGCCGGTGAACGAGATGGCGGCGTTCGTTCCCATTTTCGGCATTCCGGCGGCGGCCGCGTGGTATGTCTGGCGCAGGCTGAGATCACCTGCGGATGCCGCGCCGCAGTGAAACCATCCGCGTCGCGGCGATCCGGAAGGTGACATGGTTTGTTCGATCGGTTCAAGCGCGGCGAACTGCGCCTCGGGCGCATCGAGGCGTTCAGCGACGGCGTGTTCGCCATCATTGTGACGCTGCTCGTTCTCGAGCTGAAGGTTCCGCTGCGTGTTCGCCGTGAACACGCTGCTGTTTCTGGCGCTGCAGGGCTACATCCTACGCCGCTTGATCAAGCCGGAGCTCGCCGCCCGGGCAGGACCCGCGTTTTTTCGTGAAAGGTCTGGTCGGGCCGGCGTCCTATCTGGCCGGCGCCGCGGCCGCTTGGTTCAGCGTGCACGCCGCGTTCGTGATCTATCTGCTGACGCCGCTGTTCTACCTGACGCCGCCGGCGGCAAGGGGCAAGTGAGCCCCGTCTTCAGCCGACGTTGGGAACGATGGCAACGATGCGCCGGGCCTTGGAGTCGACGATCACCAGCTGGTCGCGCACCAGGACGTACTTGTCGCCGGAATATCCCTGCAGGACATCGGCCAGCGGCTTGGGCAGGTCGCGCAGCTGGGCCTGGCGTGGCACGGCTGCCCCGACCGTGATGCTGAAGTTCGCGTTGTCGACGCGATGGATGCGGTTGCGCGAGATATAAGTCGCGATCTTCTCCCGCTGATCCTGCGACAGCGACAGCACGCCCGAGGCAGATCCGGTGATCTGCGCCGCGCGGCCGGGATTGTCCTGGTTCTGAGCCGGACCGCCGGGCGAAGATTTGCCGGCGGCGCTTTCCCCTGCACGTTCATCGGTGCGCGTGCCGGTGGCATTGCCCGGAACTGCCTGTTTGCGATCGAGGCCGGCCGCCGCCGTGATGCCAAGGCCGAGCGTCACGGCGACCAGCAATGGCAGTGCCTTCATGACCGTGCTCCGTGGCAACAAGGATGAATGGCGGCGACAAAGGCGCAGCCCCGGGTCGGCCGGGGCTGCGCGTGAACATGGCTATTGGCCGCTGCTGCTGCCCTTCGGGGCGGTGGCCGGGGCGTTCGCGGGTGGCGGTGCCGAGCCCGTGGTGGCGGCCGGCGGGTTTCCGGGCGAGGTCGCCGTGCGCTCGCCGCTGCGGCCGAGACCGAAGATCAAGGCCAGCACGACGACGATGAACAGGGCCCCGGCTATCCAGCCCACTCCGCTGTTCGCGCTGCGCATTTCGCGGCGCGTCGTGGCTCTGTCGAGCGGATCGGCGGGGTCTCGGTCGTAGGGATCGCGATAGTCACTCATGACAGGCCTCCTGGTGCCCATGCGTGTGCTCCGACAACCCGCGGCTACGACCGGAGGTTCCGCCGGCGACATTGGCGGTTCAGAGAAATCAGGGCGGAACCAAGGCGCTCACGCGGGCGCGGGGCGCCGGCGATTTGCCGGAGCCGGGGGCCGCGCGCGCCAGTGGTGCGGCGCGATCGTCTTACGCTATGGTGGGGCAGGCGCTCGTAGCTCAGCTGGATAGAGCACCAGACTTCGAATCTGGGGGTCGGGAGTTCGAATCTCTCCGAGCGCGCCATCTAAACCCGGTCCATTCCGAAGACATGGGTTACGGATTATTCCGGAGACATGGGTAACACTCTGGGTCCGAAGGGGTTGTGAAGCGGCTCCAGTCTGCATGTCTCATTGTCGAAGTATCCTAGATCGTACTTCATGAAGCTGACGAGCCAGATGTTCTCGTCGACCTGTTTGATTCCGACTTTTTGGCCGGCGAAGACTTGGCTGAGATTGATCTTCTGTCTGTTGAGGCAGATCCGGCCGCAGGTGGTCACGATGACGGACTTGTCATGGAAGGGGTAGTCGAGCTCGGGCAGACCTCGATAGGGCCTGAGTGAAGGGCGATAG
>DATFWC010000353.1:0-16694 GCA_035259885.1 Xanthobacteraceae bacterium | reverse complement strand
CGCCTTCTACAACAATTGGAGCGTCGGCGTGGAATACCGTTTCTCCCAGTTCGACAACGAGAACTTCGGGTTCGGAACTCTGGTGCTGCCGGCGGCTATTAACGGGTTCGTTGCGAATGCCAGCTTTGATACGCACGAGGTCACGGCGCGGCTCAACTACCGCTTCAACTTGTTCGGGCCGTATTGATCGCAAGGCAAGTCTTACACGCGGAAAGCCCCGGCTCATGCCGGGGCTTTTTTCGTGAATCGCGGCTGTGTTTGTCAGTGGATGTGGTTTTTATGCACTAGGCCGCGGAACGTCGCGCCCGTACAGTGACACCTCTTCGCTGGGAAACTGGGGGCAACATGAAACGGGCAATTACACTGGGCATCGGGGCACTGGCTCTCGGCGCCATGACACTTCCCACGTCAGCCGCCGATCTTGGCGCGCGGCCGATCACCAAGGCGCCGATCTCGGCACCGGTGGCGATCTACAACTGGTCGGGCTTCTATATCGGCGGCCACATCGGCGGCAGCTGGGGCGACAAGGATTGGAGCATCGTGCCGGGCGTGGCGGGCGCTCCCCTTGGCGTCTTCCTGCCGGTCGCCGGGGCGTTCGACATCGGCTCGCATCAGACCAGCGGGTTCCTCGCCGGCGGCCAGATCGGCTTCAATTGGCAGGCCGGCGCGTGGGTGTTCGGCATCGAAGGCCAGGCGTCGTGGACCAATGCCGACGGTTCGCACCAGTGTGACATCGGAATCACCTGCCAGACCGAAATGAACTGGCTGGCGACGGTGGCCGGGCGCATCGGCTACGCCTTCAACAACGTGCTGCTGTACGCCAAGGGCGGCGCCGCCTTCGTCGACGAAGACCACGCCGTGTTCCTGACGGGCGCCCCGGGCTTGTTTCCGTTCACGGCCAGCGTGACCCGGACGGGCTGGATGGTCGGCGCCGGCATCGAGTACGGCTTCACGCCGAACTGGTCGGCCAAGATCGAATACAACTTCATGGACTTTGGCGACGACGCGATCACGTTCTCGACCGTCGGCGTGCCGGCACTCAACCTCAACATCGACCAGCAGGTCCATGTGGTGAAGGCGGGCATCAACTATCGTTTCACCTGGGGTCCGTAATCCCGATCGCGGGCAAGCCAATCAGTCACAGCAAGAGCCCCGGGCCCCCGCCCGCGGCTCTTTTCGTCCACACTGCAGGCGCAAAATATTCCCGCGTTCAGGTCGGCATGCGGGTGGCGGCGAAGGCGGGTACGCGTGCGGCGAAGGCGTCAAGCCAGGCAACGAGCCGCGGATAGTCGGCGCGCCAGCGCCCGTCGAATCGCAGGTCCTGATAACCGAGCGCGCAGGCGAGCGCGATCTCGCCGACCTGCGGCGTGCCGTCGAAATCCGGCGGCGCCGCCTCGAGACGCGACAGCGCACGCGTGACCTTGCCGGCCTGATGCTCGACCCACGTCGCCTCGCGGCGGTCGGTGCTGCGCCAGCGGCCTTCGTAGACCTGCAGCAGCGACGCATCCATCAGACCGTCGCACAGCGCCTGCAGCGTCAGCGCCGCAAAGCGCGCGGCCGGTTGCGCCGGAATGATCTTGCCGCCGCCGGCGCGGTGGTCGAGATACTCGAGGATCACCCGCGAATCGAACAGCGTCGTTCCGTCCTCGACGATCAGCACCGGGATTTTTCCCAGCGGATTTTGCCCGCGCAGCGAATCGGCGGGCGCCATCGGGTCGGCCCGCTCGATGACGATATCGCCGTCGAGGCCGAGCAGGCTTGCCGCGATCCTGATCTTGCGGCCGAACGGGGACGCCGGAGCGCTGCGCAGAGTCATCATGGCGGGAAAGGGCCGGGCCAGGCCTGGGGTAGGGCGGCGCTGCCTGGCGTGAGCGCCGCGTCCTGCTAGCCGGTGATGACCAGATTGACCGCCTTCGGCCCCTTGCCCTTCTTGTCGGGCTCGACGTCGAAGCTGATGCGCTGCCCCTCTGCCAGCGACTTCAGTCCGGCACGTTCCACAGCCGTCACATGGACGAAAACGTCGCGTCCCCCGTCGTCCGGCTTGATAAACCCGTAGCCGCGCTCGCCATTGAAGAACTTGACCGTACCGCTCATCGGCATGGGGAAGTCTCCCTTTCCCAGTTGCTTCACCGCCGGCCCCCACGGCGCAGCGGCTCGGCCGGACATTCGCAATCGGGGAAAGGCGTCTGCCGCACGCGACGACACTCAGTTCCGCCGGCCCCCCTCGGGGCAGAACGTCAAAGCCAGCAGGAAAACCTAGACCAAATGCGGGCGCGGTGGAAAGGGGCGTGCGCAGCCCGCCGCTCACTTTTCGCCGGCGAGCCAGCCGAGCCGCACGGCCGCCTTGGCATCGCGTGCCAGCAGCGCCACGAGTGCCGGCAACAGCACCTCAAGCTCGCGTTCCAGTGTCCAGGGCGGATTGACGATGACGAGGCCGCAGGCGGCAAGGCGATCGTCATCGCGCGGCGCGGCGACGGCGATCTCGGCCCGCAGGATTTTGGGGATGGCGAGCCGCTCCAGGCGCTGCGCCAGCGCGTCGGGGTCGCGGCGGCTCTTGACCGGATACCACAGCACATAGATTCCCGTCGGCCATTTGCGATGCGCCGCCGCGAAGCGGTCGACCAGGCGGACGAACTCGTCCGGCTGTTCGAACGCCGGATCGACCAGCACGACGCCGCGCCGCTCCTTCGGCGGAACGTAGGCGGTGAGCGCGGTCCAGCCATCGATCGCGATCGCCTTCACGCGTTCGTCGCCGGAAAAATTGCGCGCGAGTGCGTGCGCCGCATTCGGCTCGAGCTCGCACGCAATGAGGCGGTCCTGCGGCCGCAGATGCGCGCGCGCGATCTCGCACGAGCCTGGATAGGTGACGAGACACGCTGGTGGATTGAGCCGCGTCACCACCTCGAGATACGGGGCGAGCAGCGCCGCGACTGCGGGCTCGATGCGGGCCGCCGCGATGCGGCCGATGCCGTCGCGCCATTCTCCGGTCCGCTCCGCCTCGTCGCCCGCGAGATCGTAGCGCCCGCTGCCGGCGTGGGTGTCGAGGACGCGGAAAGCCGCGGGCTTCGTGCGCAAATGCACCAGGATGCGCGCGAGCACCGCATGCTTGACGACGTCGGCGAAATTGCCGGCATGAAAGGCGTGGCGATAGTTGACCATAAGACTTTGTATTGTTGGAGCTTTTGTGCGCGATTTGAACCGACTTGTGAGAGACTTACAGCACGAATCCGGGCGTCGCTGAGAAGAAGTCTTGCGGGCCAGATTTCGCTTGAACGGCGAAGTGCGGAAGGTGCTAAGCTAAAAGCTGCCTATCACTGAACCATCTCAATCGGCCTTCCTTGATCGCCCTTTTGTTCACTTTGCTCCCTTGCCTCGCGCACAGCGGCAGCGGTGGGTGATTTCACCTCGTAGGAGGACACCATGGAAATCGGTTGGATCGCAGCTATCATTGTTGGCGGAATCGCTGGCTGGCTCGCAGAGCAGTTCATGAAGAGCCAAATGGGGCTTCTCATGAACATCATCCTCGGCATCGTAGGAGCCGCCGTTGCCAGTTGGCTGTTCGGACTGGTTGGTATGAACTTCGGCCCCGGTTGGATTGGGTACCTGATTGCGGGCTTCATCGGGGCAGTCATCCTCATCTTTGTCGGACGCCTGATTCGACAACGTGCGTAATCAAGATCATCCACGAATCCTTTCAAGCAGTGCGCGACTAAAGACACGCTTCCAGTCGCGCTGCCGGCAATGCGTCAGACGTGATGGCGGCTTTCACCGACCGGCGCAATGACGGCGCGGCCGACGGGCGGATGCAGGGCTCACGGAATGACGGATATCGACTTGAGGAGGATGACGGTGCCGACCATCACGGCGAACATGCCGGCGAAGGTGGTGAGCGAGGCCTGGTAGATCGTGGCCGTGCTCGGCTTCTCGTCGATCTTGGCCTCGAGGCGAGCGAAGCGGACATCCATGTCGCCGCGCAAGCCGGCGATACGCGCATCGATGTCGGCGCGCAGGGCGGCGAGATCGGCGCGCAGCGTGTCGAACTCGCTCATCGTCATGGCGCCACGATATCAGATCGCATGAATGGCATCACGGCAGCCGCTGCAGGATAGAGCCGGCGCGTTCGCGTGAACGCGCCGGAGAGCACATCGTGCGCGGCCGCGCCGGCCTCACTCGCGTGCGGCGCTCTTGGCGCGGCGCACCGGCGGCAGGACAAGCTGCTCGCGCCGGCAGGCGCGGCGGTCGATCTCGTCGCAATCGCGGAAGCGCAGATCCTTGGTCATGCAGATGCGCACCTCGCGCAGGCGCCGGCTGTCGCAGCCGACCGCGATCGCGCCGCGCGCCAGGCCCGGATTGGCGGCCACGAAAGCCTCCTCCACCGCGTCCGGCGCCACCGTCAGCGGCGCCTTCAGGTCGAGATATTCGTCGGGGATCTTCACCACGGCGCGCGCCTTGCGCACCAGGTCGAAATAGGCGCGCGCGGACAGCCCCGAGCAGGTGCCGTGCCGGTCCCACTCGCGATAGATGAGGCGCGGCGCTGGCATCAGGTCGAGCATCGAGGCGATGATGTTGCGGTCAAGGCGCGGCGCCGGGACCTCGCAGAATTCCGGAAAGCCGCGCTCGTATTGCGGCCAGAAGCCGTGCACGACGAAGCTGTAGGGCCGGTCGCCGCATTGCGGGTCGGGCCTGCGCGACGACGCGTTGCGCTCGTCGCCCGCCTCGCAGAACGACGGGGACCACGACAGCGCGAGGACGTAGAAGTCGAATTCGCCCGGCTTGTTCTGCCGGGCATCCTGGGCATTGGCAGCGAAGGCGGCGAAAAACGTCGAGCACAGCACCGCAGCTAGGCGCGTTCTGGACATGACCCTCTCCAACGGCTGAATGCAACCGGCCGCAAGGATAATCCGGCGGCTGGAACGTTACAAGAACAAAATGCAAACATACATGGACAAAGGCGCGACGTTACGCTTTTCCTGCCCTGAATTGGCCACGCATCCCGAGGCCCGCCCGTGCGTCAGGGCTTGGCCATGCGGCAGCCCGGGTTGTAGGCCCAGTTGCGGTCGAGGCCGACCACGCACCATTCCACGCCCCAGCTTGCACCGATAAAGCCGGTATCCTCGCCGATCCAGTAGTAGATCGGACGGGCGCGCGTGTCGGAAACGAGGGCGAGGCCACTGCAAAAGCGGCGGGGAATGGCATCGGGCGCCCCGCGCCAGGGCCGGTAGGCCGTCTCACGGACGCGGTCGATCTCCACGATGAACAGGGCCGATTGCCAGAAGGCGCGCTCCCTCTCGGCGAACCGGGCCATGATCTTGCTCAACACCGCCGGGTCTTCGCAGACCGGCACCACGTTGTCGTAGCGCGGGCCGGACAGCCAGAAATTCTTTTCCAGCCAACTCGCGGCGTCTGCCGACGTCGCCGCGAACGACGCCAGCGCCAGACCCAGCACAAATCCGAGACGCAGGTTGCGAACCATCGGGCGCCTCCTGAAGGCCGCATATGCGGCTGCCTGCCGCAACGCTGCCGCGGCGCCGGGGGCCGGTCAAGAGACCGTGCAGCCGCGATCGCACGGCCCCGGCCGGGCGTGGCCTGGCTGCAACGCTCGGGGCGCCTGGGCGCGGGCAAAAAAAACCTCCCCAGGGTGGAGCGGGGAGGGAAGTTGGGGTCAACGATGGTAGTGCAGAAGCCCTCCCTCGCATCCGCTCAGGAGGGGTAGAAAACTCTAGCGATCCGGCCGCACGTCGAGCGTGTTGAGATAGATGGCGCAGATCTTCTGCGCCGCGGCGGAGCGGACACGATCGAGCTGCTGGAAGGCCGCATCGGACGTCAGCGTGATGCCGCAGGTGCCGCGATGACCGGCCCCGATCGACCCGGGCGCCGCGGCGACGGCCACGAGCGTGGTCAGGCCAAGGGCGAGGATCCGGGCGCTCTTCATCCTATCCTCCCGAACAAATTCGGACTGCCGTCGGTGATACCGCTCCGCTGTTTCCGCCTTATGTCGCGCTTTGTTTCATCATGGAAACATCGCCGCGCCCACACCCATGCGGGGGCGTGTCCGGAGAGGGATGCAATTTCGCGGCGGGCGGGGCGCGTCGCACAGCGACCGCGCACAAATCACGGCGCAAATATGGTCACGCGCCCAGCGCGCGCGGCTGCGTGTCGTCCGCCCGATCTCGGAACCAGCCCGGCCGCGTGTCGTTATGTCTTACGTTGTCGCGAACGTTGTCGCGTGACAGGAGGCCACAATGAAAACCTTATTCGGCTGCGCGGCGGCCATATTGGTCGCCACGACCGCAGCCAACGCGCAGACCACCATCATCGAGCGGGACAATCCGCCCGTCGTTACCCGCGAACGCATCGAGCTCACGCCGGCGCAGCGCACCACGATCTATCGCACGGTGACGCGCGAACGCGTGCGCAAAGCGGAGCCCGGCTTCGCCGTGCGGCTGGGCGCCCGCGTGCCGCAGGCGGTCGAGCTGAGCGAGATTCCCGCCGCCGTGATCGAGGAAGTTCCGACAGTGCGGCGCTATCGCTACATGGTGGTGAACAACGAGGTGGTTCTCGTCGATCCTGCCACCAGTGAAGTCGTCGAAATCATTCGTCCGTAATGGCGAGTGATGCGGATGCGGTAACGTATCCGTTGTGCGGGCCGGTCCATGCCCCTCAACCGGCCCGCACTTATTTTTTGCGCCGGTTACTTGGTGTCGTCATCGAGCAGCTTGTGCACGGCCGCCGGCAGCACGTCGAGATAGGGACCGGAAAAGAACGCCTCGCCGGCGCCCGCGCCGTAATAGCGGTCATAGCCGTCGATCATCTTGCGCATTGCATCGACGCAGGACGTCATTGAGTCGACGATCAGGTCGTTGACGTCGCCGCGCTTGGTCGCCTCGCCGAAGCGCGGATCGGCTGAGACGGTGCGCGCCACGCACTCCGTCGCCGAGCGCACCAGCGGTCGCACCGCCGCGTTCTTCTGCCGTGACGACATGTGGAGGGCAGATTCGTCCTCCCCGGGCGCAAACCGGTCCTGAATCTGGCGATCGATCGATGCGCTGACGAGGAGCGAAGCCCCGACCAGTGTTTTCAGCAACATTCCCCTTTCCCCTCGCGCAAATCCTCGTGCCTTGGCGGCGCGGGATCAAGCCCCCAACCAACGTTGCGTCATCCGTTGAAACCCGGATGCCCGCGCTGCGTACCTTCCTGCATCGCCAAGCAAGTTGCGCGCCAGCGGCAGCGTGCGTGGCGGCGTCATAGGTCTTTGGACCTCACCAGGAAGGGGAAAAGCATGCGAATCGTGATTGCGACGGCCGTGGCGGCCGTATTGTGCACCACCGCGGCGCAGGCCCAGATGGGAATGGCGCCGAAGAAGACGCTGTACGAGCGACTCGGCGGCCAGCCGGCCATTACGGCGGTGGTCGACGATTTCGTCGGCAACGTCGCGCGCGACCGGCGGATCAACGGGTTCTTCGCCAAGACCAACATCCCGCGGCTGAAATCCCTGCTGGTGCAGCAGATCTGCCAGGCGAGCGGCGGGCCGTGCGTCTATTCCGGCCGCGACATGAAGAGCGCGCATCGGGGAATGGGCGTGGCCGACCGGCACTTCAATGCGCTGGTGCAGGATCTTGGGCGCTCGCTCAACAAGTTCCGGGTGCCGGCGCGGGAGCAGAAGGAACTCGTGGCGGCGCTCGCGCCGCTCAAGAAGGACATCGTGGAGAGGTGAAAGCCTCCCGGGGCGCCATTCCTTCGGGACCGGGCCTGGAGGGATGGCGCCGCCGCGATGCGGCGCGCGAGGACACGCTCAGCGCGCCGCACTGTTGAGGTAGAACGCGCAGATCTGGGCGGCGCCGCGCGACTGGGTCTGCTCGAACCGGGCGAAGGCCGCGCGCAAGCCGGGATCGATGGCCTGCACGCCGCAACCGGGCGCCTGGGAGCCAGCCGGCGCAGTCTCCACCGTCATGGCGAGAACGGGGAGCAGGGCCAGAACGAAGATGCGGAGCGATTTCATGGGTGTCCCCCCGGACAAACATGGTTAACCTGAAGATTAGTCGCCGGCCGTCCGCCCCAGGTTCAATCGCCGCCCGGGTGGGCCCAACCGGCCCCTGACGCCTCGTCCGCGTCCTTCAGCCGGGCCAAGGTGCTGCGGCTTGGCCGTCGTCGTCCGTCGCTGGCAGGATGTCCCCCCCGCATTCCGGGCAGACCAGCCGACTGCCGCGGCGCAGCCGGTCGGGGGTGCGGGTCGTGCGGTAACCGCAGTGAGGACAGACGATCTCGACTTCGGCGTTGCGCAGCGGATCGGGATTCATATTTCACAAGTTTCGGCCGCAATTTTTACCGGGCGAACCCGCTGACGGGGTCGAGCGCGCGAACATGGGGCTGGACCGGGCCCAGTCCGTTGTTGCATTCGCGGTCGATGACGGAATTGACGTCGTCGAGCGCCCCTTCCATCTGGGCGACGTCGCCGACGCGGTCACGTCCCGTCTTGCAGCGCTCGAACACCTCGCGAGCCCGCACCACCACCTCGGCGTGATGGCGATAGGTGTCGCACTTCTCCTGCTGGGCGGCCCGCGCGGCACTCTTCAGGCGCACCAGCATCTCCTCCATCTTCGACCAGGTGGCGGCAAGATCCTGCCGGCATGACGGCGTATTGATGGTGTCGGCCGCGGCCGATACAGCGCCGATCACCAGAACAGCCGACACGACGACGAAACGCAGGATCATTACGACTCCCGCTTACTGGACTATCGCCCGGCGCGGCGAATGGTTCCGCCGGAACCGGGCAGACGCCGCGGCGTTGACGTGGTGAACATTGCGCGAACGGGACCCATCATGGCCGTGAAGCCGACCAATCCCAGGCCCGACCCGCAGAAGAGTCCGAACGACGAGGTGTCGGGCGACGATCCCATGACGGACGCGGAGGCGTCGTGTCTGAAGACTCTGGCGGAGGAAGCACACGAGCCCGAGGCGTTCAGCGAGCACCTGACCAAGGCTGAGGCGTCCAAGCGCATCGCGGTACTCAGGGCGAAACTGAAATTGTTTTCCGGTCCGCCGCACGCCGCCTGACCAATTGGCTGTTCTCGAAAAGCGACGCGGCGTGGGAAGGTTCATGCGCGATCGCTGTCCTCGAGCAGAGCCGCGGCAGCCCGACAGGACCGGGGCCTCGCGGCGAAGGGGAACCACGCGTTGACTCGCGTCCTGATGCGCAGAGGCTATCGCGCATCTGTTTCGTTCAAATTTCGCGGATTGTTTCTTCGCTGAAATACTTGCCGTCTTAGCGCCACGAGTGTGGCGGCGGTCAACGCGAGGGTCGGCGTGCGGCGGGATCGCGCGCAAGCAGCGGTGCAAGGCAAAGCAGCAGCAATGCTGCCCCGATGAACTCCGCCATCAGCATCAATTGTCTCCCAATGCTGAGCGGACCGTAGTGAGTCGGTGTTTCCGGCTGATGTCGTGACGTGTTTCGTCGCCACTGCGGACGCCTCGCCCGCGCCGCTGCCGGTCCCTGTGGATAACTGTGGATATGTCGAAGGCGGCCCCGGCCCCCACCGGTGCGTCGGAGGCGGCCCGGTTCCATCGGAACTGGGCTCGGAAATCCGGCGTTGACTTGCTGTTTCGGGCAGTTGGGGCTTTGCAAGGAGAATCCCATGAGGACGCAAATTCGCCACGCTGCCGTCGCGCTTGCGCTGGCCGCCGGGGCGGGAGCCGCCAATGCGCAGACGGTGATCACGCGCGAGATCACCGATGAGCCGGTGGAGACGATCGTCGAGCGCGGACCCAGCGGAACCGTGATCACACGGCGGCCGCTCGAGACGACGCGTCCGCGCGTGACGCTGCCGGCCGGACCCGCCGCCGAGGCGGTCGAGACGATCGAGACAGTCAATCGACCGCGCAATCGACCGCGCGAGACCACAGGCTCGGCCACCACCATCCGCTCCGTCGACACGGCGGCGCCGCGCCGCGCCGCGGTTCAGGCGGCGCGCCCGGCGGTGCAGAAGCAAAAACGCGTTCGCGCCAGTGCGCCGGCCCGCATCGCACCGCCGCGCAGCGCAACAATTCGCAGCACCGTGCGTACCACCACGCGCAGCGCGGCGCCGGGAGTCGTCGCGCCGCCGTCGCCAGGGCCGGTCTTGACTACGGCGCAGCGCACCACCCTCTATCGCACGATCGTCGAGGCGCGCGCGGTGCCGCGCCCCGTGGTCACCGAGCGCAGCGTGGTGCCATTTCCGTTCGGGCCGCCTGTCGTCGTAAGGCCGGCGCCGAGCGAGGAGGTCATCACCGAGCGCGTGATCACGTCGCCCGCACCGGTGGTCGGAGAACCGATCGAGGCGGTGCCGGCGCCACGGGTGATCGAGACGGTCGGTGCCGCTCCGGCCGTCACCCAGCGCGTGGTGACGACGCCGGCGAACGTCGAGTTCGTGGTCGGCTCGCGGCTGCCGACGACGGTGCCGCTCTACGCCTTGCCGCCGAGCGTGAGCGTGCAGATCCCCGCGGTGCGGGCCTATCGCTACGCTGTCGTCGACGACCGCGTCTTCTTGGTCGATCCGGTGAGCGGTCTCATCGTCGACGAGCTCGATCAATGACTCGCGCCGCTGCATAGGCGCTGGCTGGCGCGTCATGAGGCGAGGCCGCTGTCGTGACGACGGCGGCCTTATCATGTGCCGGTGACTGAGACGCATGGCGCGCCTCAACTAACCGTGTGTCGTGCGCTGCACTTTTTTTTGGAACAAGCGGCTGCCCACCGGCATTCTCTTGCCGAAGGCGAGCAGCGTCGCCGAACATACAAGAAGGGGACGTCCCATGGCGGATCGTACTGCGCTCAGCGTGCTGGGATTTGCTATGAGCGGCGTCGCCGCCACCGTGGTCGTCATCGCTTTCCTGGTCGTGCAGCATCACATCGGAGCGCATGCGGCGCTTGACACCGACAACCCGGTCACCGCCTCCGTCGTCCGCTAGTTCAAGCTCGCCTCGCGGCCGCGCGCCACGTTACGCCGGCGAGCTACGCCGCCATCCCCCGACCATTTCCGCCGGCTTGAACCGAAGCGCGTCCCGCTGCGACCAATGGTCAGGGACACGGGGGACTATCATGGCAGACCGCAAAAGCCTCGGAATCATCGGGTTCATCCTCGGCGTGGTGACGGCCGCCGTCATGCTGGTGGGCGTCGTGGTGGTGCGGAGCCATGCCGACGGCCAGCTCGCGCTCGACGATGCCCGGGTGCTCGTCTCGGCCTCGTTGGTCACGGTCGTGCGCTGAACAAAGCGCGGCCGCGCAGCGACGGTCGACCTATTGAACCGTGCAGTTCTCGGCAATCGCGCCGTTGAGGTCCTCGATCGTGCCGTCCAGCCGGTCGACCTCTGTGTCGCGATCGGGACCGGTCTTGCAGCTCGCGTACACGGCGCGCGCCCGCACCATCGCAAGGAATTGTGCGCGGTAGGCCGCGCATTGTTCGTCGCCGCGGCCCTTCGCGAGCCCCTTGAGGCGGGTCATGCTCGCGGTCACTCCGGCGGAGGCGGCGGGGAGGTCACGCTTGCAGCCGGGGGAATCGATATTGCCGGCCCGTCCCGCCGCGGGATTGAGCAGGGCGAGCGCCAGCACAGGCATCAGCGCCAGGGCGCAGCGGACACGTCGCATCGAAACGATCTCCAGGATATCAATCTTATTACGCACGAAAGCGCCCGTGAGGTTCATGCCTTACGGCCTTTTTCTTCGGATCTGCCTTCGAGCGGTGCCGGGGTGACGAACGGGTGGGTGAGAGAGACGCAACAGGCGGTAGGATGGAACCAGGACTTGCCGTCGACGGGTGACGGGCGACGTCGACGTGACGTTGCGTGAAGCTTAAGCCGGCGCCGCGATGGCCCGACCTAGATGATTCGGCCCCGGGCTGTCGTCATAAATCGCCGCACCGCCCCGAAGAGGGCGGCGATCCGGTCGACTGGGCTGTGGCGAAAGCTTTCAGCGGATGCTGGAGGTGATGCTGACGTCGTCGAGCGTCGACGCGCCCGCCACGGTCTTGTGGACCAGAACGACGGCAATGAGCATCACGGCCGCGGTCACGCTGGCGCAGATGAAAAAGATGATGCGAAGTGCCGCCCTGTCCGCCATTGACCCTGTCCTTGTCCCATGCGGATCTATACGGGACATTTATTACCAGAATTCTTCGAGACTTATTTCCTTTCCGAAATAATGGTTAAGCCTGTGGCCGGGCGGCAACGCGGGAACGGGATCGGGGACAGATCAGGAACATCAGCCCGGCCGCGAGCCGGACGCGTGCGATGCGGCCGCACGCTGCAACTCAATCTCGTGGCGCGCGTTCTGGATGGGGGGTCCAGGAGAAGTGCGATGTTGCCATCCCTGTCGGCCATGCTGCTGGCGGCGCCGTTAACCTTTGTGGCGGCGGCGAACCAGGTTCCCACCTTCGACGTCCACCCCACCTGCCAGGGCGCCGATGCGACCGCCGGTGCCGGCGGGCGCGGCTCCGATGCGTGCATCAAGAGCGAGCAGAGCGCGCGCGACGATCTGGCGAAACAATGGGCGAAGTTTCCCGAGGCGGATCGTACCCGCTGTGTCGGTCTGGCCACCATGACGCACATGCCGAGCTACATCCAAGTGCTGACCTGCCTGGAAATGGCGCGCGATGCGCGGCAGCTCAATGCGCGCGAGCGCGGCACCGTCGGCTCCGCGCCCGCCCGCTGACACACCGATTTCGTAAGTCACTCGGCACACAGGAGGACATCATGCGTGCAAAGCTATTCCCGGGCGCCGCGGCGCTCGCGCTCCTCGGCGTCTTCACGGTGGCGACCGCAACCGCACAAAGCCAGGGCGCGCCGAACAGTGGCCAGCAGGGCGCGCAGAATCCCGGCGGGCCGCGCGGCGACACCCAGCCGGCCGGCACCGAGCCGCCGCCCGCCAACGATGGCCCGACCGGCGCGACCGGCACGTCCCCCGCGCACGCTCCGATCGGCGCCGGACCGGAGACCATGCCAGCCAAGTTCGACGAGAGCATTGCGGCGCGCGATCGCATTCCCATCATGGCGCGCCCGCTGCCGCTGAACGACGAGCAGAAGCGGCAGATCTATTCCAGCGTGATGAACAACGCGCAGGCGCCCACGGCACAAACGACCGCGCAGCCGGCGACCATTCTGCCGTCCACGGTGGAGCTCAGCGAGTTGCCTGCCGGCGTGCAGGACCAGATCCCGGCGGTGCGCGGCTACAAGTCGGTCAAGCTGCAGGACAAGGTGCTGCTGGTGATACCGGAGACCCGCGTCGTGGTGGGCGAAATCGACAAATAGTCATTTCCCTTTGCCCTGATGCAAAGGCCTGCTGCGCGGCGCGGCAGGCCTTTGCCATTGCGGCGAAGCGAGTGCCAGTTTTGCCGGGCGCTGTCGCGGCCGCGCGTATTGGCGCAACCGCAGAGGAACGGAACAGAATTAATTACTATTCATCGCGCTAAACACCTGTTCATGTGTCGAGTATCGCAACGATGAATTCTTGTACGACGCGATCAACTCCTGGCGAATACACCGTCGACGCCGGAACAAACCTGCCGCGCGCTTGTTGAGTCCTTCATCATCGATAGGAGGATGCGATGAGAAAACTCGCTCTTGCCCTGGCCGCCGCCGCACTGCTGACGGCCGTGCCGTTATCCGTCACCACGCCGGCCAGCGCCGCGCCACTGGCGACGCGAGCCGACACCATGACCGACGTGAGCTCCCGCCATTGGCGGCACTACGGGTGGCGTCATCGCCATTATGGTTGGCACCACGGCCGTCACTACGGGTGGTACCGGCACCACCGGCCCTATTACAGGCACTACGGCATGTACAGGCGTTCTTGGTGGGGCGGCTACTGAAAGCCAGTGATGATGCCTTGATCGTTATTGCCGCGTTCTCGTGACCGCACTGACGCGGTCGCGAGGCGCGGTGTGACTGCATGCACTGGAACCTTTGGCGATGCAGAAGATGGCCCCGTACCGGGGCCATCTTCGCGAGCGCCTCCGGCAAGGCCTGCTGGCGCCGACGCGCAGCCTGGCATAAGGTTTCGCTGTTGCGCCGGGCACGAGGGACATGGCGAACGCCGAGAACTCGAATTCATCGTCCTCGCCCCTGCCGTGGCGGCAGGATTTTTTTGGCGGCCTGGTCATCATCGCGGTCGCCGTCTTCGCCTTCTGGGCCGGCGCCGATCTGCCCGTCGGCACGTTTGGCGGTATGGGCCCGGGCATGCTGCCGAAAGGTCTTGCGGTGCTGCTCGGCCTGCTCGGCGCGCTGCTCATCCTCGACGCCCGGCTGGAGGGCGGCCCGCGCCTCGAGCGCTGGTCCCTTCGCGGGCCCGTGTTCGTGCTCGGTGCGATCGTCGCCTTCGGCCTGACGGTGCGCCCGCTCGGCCTGGTGGTGGCGGGACCGCTCGCCGTCATCATTGCGGCTTTCGCCAGCGACGAGGTGCGCTGGGGCGAAACGATCGTGCTCGGCATCGTGATGACGGTGTTCTGCATCGGGTTGTTCAAGCTGGCGCTCGGGCTGCCGATTCCGCTGGCGCCGTGGCTGATCGGCTATTGAGGCGTCGATGTTCGACCTCATCGGCAATCTCGGCCTCGGTTTCGCTACGGCGCTGTCGCCGAGCAATCTCGCGCTGTGCTTCCTCGGTTGTCTCGTCGGCACGCTGATCGGCGTGCTGCCCGGCGTCGGGCCGATCGCCACCATCGCCATGCTGTTGCCGCTCACCTTCAAGGTCGATCCGACCGGCGCCCTCATCATGTTGGCCGGCATCTACTACGGCGCGCAGTACGGCGGCTCGACCACGGCGATCCTCGTCAACATCCCGGGCGAGGCGACCGCGGTGGTCACCACGCTCGACGGCCACGCCATGGCGCGCAACGGCCAGGCGGGGATCGCGCTCGGCATCGCGGCCATCGGCTCGTTCTTTGCCGGCACAGTGGCGACGCTGATCATCGCGGCGATCGGTGCGCCGCTGACCAAACTCGCGCTGCTGTTCGGCCCGGCGGAATATTTCGGCCTGATGGTGCTCGGGCTCGGCCTGGCGATCGTGCTGGCGCGCGGGTCGGTGCTGAAAGCCGTGATCATGGTGGTGTTGGGACTGCTGCTCTCGACCGTCGGCACCGACCTGGAGACCGGCCAGGAGCGGCTCACGCTGGGGCTGCAGGATCTGTCGGACGGCGTCGACTTCGCGGTGCTGGCCATGGGCGTGTTCGGCATCGCCGAGATTCTGCGCAACCTGGAAAACCCGGAAGCGCGCGCCGTCGTGCGCGGCCATATCGGGCGGCTGCTGCCGTCGCTCGCCGATCTCAAGCGCTCGTTCGGCCCCATCGTGCGCGCGACCGGGCTTGGATCGGTGCTCGGCATCCTGCCGGGCAACGGCGCCGTGCTGGCGCCGTTCGCGTCCTACACGCTGGAAAAGAAGCTCGCCAAGGATCCGTCGCGCTTTGGCCGCGGCGCCATCGAGGGCGTGGCCGGCCCCGAAGCCGCCAACAATGCCGGCGCGCAGACCGCCTTCATTCCGCTGCTGACGCTGGGTATCCCGCCCAACGCCGTCATGGCCCTCATGGTCGGCGCCATGACGATCCATGGCGTCATTCCGGGCCCGCTGGTGATGACCAAGAGCCCGGCACTGTTCTGGGGCATGATCGCGTCGATGTGGATCGGCAACCTGATGCTGCTGATCATCAACCTGCCGCTGATCGGGCTGTGGGTGCGCCTGCTCAAGGTGCCGTACCGGCTGATGTTCACCATCATCCTGCTGTTCTGCTGCATTGGCATCTACTCGATCAACAACAACCCGGCCGACGTCTACTTCACGGCGTTCTTTGGGTTCGTCGGCTATGCGCTGATCAAGCTCGGGCTGGAGCCGGCGCCCATGCTGCTCGGCTTCGTCCTCGGCCGGCTGATGGAGGAGAAGTTGCGCCAGGCGCTCGCCCTGTCGGACGGCAGCTTCATGACCTTCGTGGAGCGGCCGGTATCGGCGGTGCTGCTGGTTCTGGCGCTGGCCGTCATCGTGGTCGCGGTCCTGCCGGCGGTGCGCAAGGGCCGGGAGGAGGCGTTCCAGGAATAGGGAATTTACCCCATCGCCCCGGCGTTCTTTGACCAGCGTCAATGCGCCCCGTTCAGCCGCGGCGGCTTCATTGCTATCGAGGCTGGGAATTGCGCGGCATGGATGGTGGATCCGGCCGGCAGAGCAAGATCTTGGCAAGGAGCGCAGGAATGAAACGGCTTGTCGTCATGGCTGCGGCCGCCCTGGGATTGGCCTTGGCGGCCGGCCCGGCTGCGGCACAGAACTATCCGACCCGCCCGGTCACTATCATCGTACCGTTCGCTGCCGGCGGGCCGACTGACATCGTGGCCCGCATCGTCGCCGAGTATTTCTCCAAGACGCTGGGCCAGCAGTTCATTGTCGAGAACATCGCTGGCGCCGGCGGCACCACAGGCAGCACGCGCGCCGCCCAGGCGACGCCCGACGGCTACACGATCGAGATGGGGCACATGGGCACGCACGGCGCCGCGCCCGCGCTCTATCCCAACCTCAAGTACGATCCGGCCAAGGATTTCGAGCCGATCGGCATGGTGGCCGGCACGCCCATCCTCATCGTGGCGCGCAAGGATTTTCCCGCCGCCAACCTGAAGGAATTCATCGCCAAGGCGAAGGACACCGGCAGCCGCATCAGCCAGGCGCATGCCGGCGTCGGCTCGGTGTCGCACAG
>DATFWC010000352.1:0-2275 GCA_035259885.1 Xanthobacteraceae bacterium | reverse complement strand
TATTCGGCGTTGGCTCAATCCATGGGGCCGCCGAAAGCCGGCCAGGCACGGATCATCGTGTTTCGCGGAGGCTCCCCGGCGCTGTTCAACACCCCCTGGGACGTCACCCTCGATGGCACGCCGTTGGGAGGCGTGGGGATGGGCACGTTCATCTATCGCGACGTCCCGGCCGGGCGCCACAAGCTTGTGCTGCTCTTTGATCCGTTCCCGCGGCCGTCCACGCTTGAGTTCGACGTGGCGGGCGGGCGCACCTATGCGTTTCGCGTCGAGATGGGCGAAAAGGGCAAGTTCATGATGGCGACGGGCGCGGCCGCCGGCATCGCCGGCCTGCTGGTCGTGGGCGCGATCTCGGCAGCCTCTGATGAGCGCGGAAGCTACGATTTCGTCCCGGTCGATCCGGGCGCCGTGGCGGGCATCAACCTGGCGGAGGCGAGCAAATCGGGCGGATAAGCCGCATGTGATCGCTGGGCGAGCGGGGGGGCTCGAAAGGAAGCGTGTCATGATCCTCGGTCTGTCGACGTTTACCTTCATCCATACGGTGTTGAGCCTGGTGGCGCTGGTGGCGGGCATCGTCGTCATCGCCGGGCTGTTCGGCCCGCGCGCCCTCGAGGGCTGGACGGCGCTCTATCTGGCCACCGCGGTGCTGACCAGCGCGACCGGCTTCTTCCTTCCGAGCGACCATTTTGGCGCGTCGCAGTGGGTCGGCGTCATCTCGCTGGTAGCGCTCGGGCTCGCCATCCTGGGGCGCTACGTCTTTCACCTCGCCGGCGCCTGGCGCTGGATCTACGCGGTCGGCGCGGTGGTGGGCCTCTACTTCCTGGTGTTCGTCGGCATCGCGCAGGCCTTTGGCAAAGTGCCGGCGCTCCACGCGCTGGCCCCCACCCAGTCGGAGCCACCGTTTGCCATCACGCAACTGGTCGTGCTGGTGATCTTCGTCGTGGTGGCCATCGCAGCCGCGCTGAAATTCCACCGCGGGACCGCGGCGGGAGCGGTCGCCGGGTCGTGAGCGCCGCCTAGTTCATCGGGATATTGGCGCGCCGCACCACCTCGCTCCAGCGTGCCACGTCGCTCTGCATCTGCGCGCCGAATTCTTCGGGCGTGCTGGCGATCATGTCGTAACCCAGCGTCTTGATGCGCTCCTTCATGTCGGGCAGGTCGAGGATCGACAGGATCTCGGCGTTGAGTTTCTTGACGATGGCCGGGTCGAGGCCCGCCGGCCCGAGCAGCCCGGCCCAGTTGCCCACCTCGAAACCTTTCAGCCCCTGCTCGTCCATGGTGGCAAGATCGGGCATCAGGGCGGAGCGTTTCCGTTCCGCCATGGCGATCGGGCGCACGCGATCCGATTTTTCCGTCAGCAGGGCCGGCACGCTGCCGAACAGGACCTGCACCTGGCCACCCATCAGGTCGACCAGCGCCGGATTCATGCCCTTGTTGGGCACGTGCGTCATGTCGATGCCGGCCATGTTCTTGAACAGTTCCGCCGCCAGGTGCGAGGCGCTTCCCGTCCCGGCCGAGCTGTAGCTGAGCTTGCCCGGATTGGCCTTGGCGTGGGCGATCAGACTCTTGAGATCGCTGGCCGGCACAGAGGAATGGACGAGCAGCGCGTAGGGGCTCACGGCGACGTTGATGATCGGGGAAAAATCCCTAGCCACGTCGTAGGGCGGGCTCTTGTGCACGGCGACCGCCAGCGACAGGCTGCTCGGCGTGTACAGGAGCGTGTAACCGTCGGCGGGCGCGACGGCGACCGCCTTGCTGCCGATCACGCCGGCGGCGCCGGCGCGGTTCTCCACCACGAACTGCTGGCCAAGGCGCTCGCTCAACTTCTGCCCCAGCATGCGCGCCATCACGTCGATGCCGCCGCCGGCCGCTACCGGCACGACGATGCGGACCGCCCGGTCGGGATAGTCCGCCCGCGCCGGCATGGCGCCGGCGAGCAGCATCAAGGCGAAAGCGCAGGCGGATCGGCGCATGGTGTGCCTCGTTGGTCGGATCCTGGTCATGCTTCAGATTGGGCGAAAGCGGTTGTGCTTGTCGAGTCCGGTCATTGCGCCGATGTTGGCAGGACGCATGATCTGTGATTGGCTCCGACCGCCGTCCATCTCGCGAAGGAAGCCTGCCGCATGGAATTCGGCATCTTCGACCACCTCGACCGCAGCGATCTGCCGCTCGCGGATTACTACGAGGAGCGGCTGCAGCTGGTCGAAGCCTATGATGCGGCTGGCTTCCACGCCTACCACCTGGCCGAGCATCACGCGACGCCGCTCGGCATGGCGCC
>DATFWC010000351.1:0-2263 GCA_035259885.1 Xanthobacteraceae bacterium | reverse complement strand
CGCAAGGCGAGCGCCCGCACCTTCTTCGGCAGGTCGATGGCGTGGCTGCGCACCACGGGCCCGAACGAGCGGCCGCCGCCGCGGAACAGGTTGACGCGCGCCGAGCCGTGCCGGGCGCTGCCGGTGCCCTTCTGGCGGTACATCTTCTTGCCGGTGCGCCAGATCTCGGCGCGGTTCTTGACCTTGTGGGTGCCACGCTGGCGCTTGGCGAGCTGCCAGTTGACGCAGCGCTGGATCAGGTCGGCGCGCGGATCGAGGCCGAAAATCGCGTCCGACAGTTCGACCGAGCCCGCCGCCTTGCCGTCGAGGGTGGTGACCTTCAGTTCCATGTCACGCTCCCTCAGCGGCCGGCGTCTGCGCCGCCGCCTCGCTCTCGGCCGGCGGAGCGGCGCCGTCTTCGCCGCCCGGCAGGCGGAATTTTCCCGGCTTCGGCACGCCGTCGGGCAGGCGCTTCTTCACGGCGTCGCGCACCGTGATCCAGCCGCCCTTAGCGCCCGGCACCGCGCCCTCGACCAGGATGAGGCCGCGCGCGACGTCGGTCTGCACCACTTTGAGATTGAGCGTGGTCACGCGCTCGACACCCAGGTGGCCGGCCATCTTCTTGCCCTTGAAGGTCTTGCCAGGGTCCTGGCGGCCGCCGGTCGACCCATGCGAACGATGCGAGATCGACACGCCATGCGAGGCGCGCAAGCCGCCGAAGTTCCAGCGCTTCATCGGCCCGGCAAAACCCTTGCCGATCGACGTGCCGGTCACGTCGACATACTGGCCGACGACAAAATGGTCGGCCGTGATCTCGGCGCCGACCGGGATCAGCGCATCGTCGCTGACGCGGAACTCGGCGACCTTGCGCTTGGGCTCCACCTTGGACACGGCAAAGTGCCCGCGCTCCGCCTTCGGGATGTTCTTGACCTTGCGCGCGCCGGAGCCGAGCTGCAGCGCGACGTAGCCGTTCTTGTCCTTGGTGCGGTGCGCGACCACCTGGCACTGGGCCAGCCTGAGCACCGTGACCGGCACGTGTTCGCCGGTCTCGGTGAACAGGCGGGTCATCCCCATCTTCTGTGCAATCACCCCGGAACGCATGGATCTTCAGTCCTTCTCGAACCCAAGGCGGCGTTAGAGCTTGATCTCGACGTCGACGCCCGCCGCCAGATCGAGCTTCATCAGCGCGTCCACGGTCTGCGGCGTCGGATCGACGATGTCGAGCAGCCGCTTGTGGGTGCGCATCTCGAACTGCTCGCGGCTCTTCTTGTCGATGTGCGGCGAGCGGTTGACGGTGAACTTCTCGATCTTGGTCGGCAGCGGGATCGGCCCGCGCACCTGGGCGCCCGTGCGCTTGGCGGTATTCACGATCTCGCGCGTCGACGCATCGAGGATGCGATGGTCGAACGCTTTGAGCCGGATGCGGATGTTCTGGCCGTTCATGGCATTTCGGACGACGGAGGACGGACGACAGAAGGCAGATCAGTCGTCCGTTCGCGTCTTTTCCGTCCCTCTTTTGTCTGTCCTCGGTCGTCTGGCGTCCGTTCGGCTACTCGATGATGCTGGCGACCACGCCGGCACCGACCGTGCGCCCGCCCTCGCGGATGGCGAAGCGCAGCTTCTCCTCCATGGCGATCGGCACGATCAGCTCCACCGTCATCGTCACGTTGTCGCCCGGCATGACCATCTCGGTCCCTTCCGGCAGGTGCACGACGCCGGTCACGTCGGTGGTGCGGAAGTAGAACTGCGGCCGGTAGTTGGTGAAGAACGGCGTGTGCCGGCCGCCCTCCTCCTTGGTCAGGATGTAGGCCTCGGCCTTGAACTTGGTGTGCGGCTTCACCGAGCCCGGCTTGCACAGGACCTGGCCGCGCTCCACCTCTTCGCGCTTGGTGCCGCGCAGCAGCGCGCCGATGTTGTCGCCGGCCTCGCCCTGGTCGAGCAGCTTGCGGAACATCTCGACGCCGGTGACCACCGTCTTCTGGGTCGGCCGGATGCCGACGATCTCCACTTCCTCGCCGACCTTGATCATGCCGCGCTCGACGCGGCCGGTGACCACGGTGCCGCGGCCGGAGATCGAGAACACGTCTTCCACCGGCATCAGGAACGGCTGGTCCTTCGGGCGCTCAGGCTGCGGGATGTAGGAGTCCACCGCCTTCATCAGCTCCATGATGGAGTTCTTGCCGATGTCCTCGGTCTTGCCTTCCAGCGCCGCCAGCGCCGAGCCCTTGATGATCGGAATGTCGTCGCCCGGGAATTCGTACTTGGACAGGAGCTCCCGCACCTC
>DATFWC010000350.1:0-6121 GCA_035259885.1 Xanthobacteraceae bacterium | reverse complement strand
CGACAAGTAGAATGATTATTTCGTTGAAGGGCAATATGAGCCGGAAATTAAGAAAATTATTCCGCCAGATTGACCAGCCGGCCAATTGGATACCAACAGTCGCACGGTTCGCAGATCGCTGCTGCGCCGCGAAAGCCCGCGGCCGCCGCGTAAAATTCTTTACCCACGAGCAGGCATGATGACCGTCGTTGCTCCAGCACACTCGGTTGTCATCCCGGCCGAGCGCCTTTCGGCGCGAGAGCCGGGACCCAAGGACCACCGCACGTGCCCTTCTCGTGATGCCTGGGGACTTGGATCCCGGCTCGGCTCGCTGACGCGAGCCGTCCGGGATGACAGCCGGATTCTCAGCCGAAATAGGCCTCGCGCACTTCCGGCCGGTCGGCGAGTTCCGCCGGCGTCCCGGCGGCCACCACGCGGCCCTTGGCCAGCACATAGCCGTAATGCGCGATGGCGAGCGTCTGGTGCACATTCTGCTCGACCAGAAACACCGTGATGCCGCGCTCGTTGATCTGGCGGATGATGTTGAAGTTCTCTTTCACCAGGAGGGGCGACAGGCCGAGCGACGGCTCGTCCACCAGCAGCAGTTTTGGCGCCCGCATCAGGCCGCGCCCGATCGACACCATGGCCTGCTCGCCGCCCGACATGGTGCCGGCAAGCTGCGCGCGGCGTTCGGCCAGGCGGGGAAAGATCGCAAAAATCTCCGCCATGCGCTCGCGCGTGACCGCCTCCGACGTTTCCTGATAGGCGCCGAGCCGCAAGTTCTCGTCCACGCTGAGCTTGGGAAACACTTTGCGGCCTTCTGGGATGCAGGCGATGCCGGCCGCGATGATCCGGTGGGTGGGCAGGCCGGTGATGTCGGCGCCGGCGAACGTGATACGGCCGGCGCGCGGCGGGTTGAGCCCGAGGATGCAGCGGATCAAGGTCGTCTTGCCCGAGCCGTTGGAGCCGAGCAGGCAGGTGATGCGGCCGGGCTCGACGCCGAGCGACACGCCGTCGAGCACGTCGGCCCGGTCGTAGCCGGCACGCACGTTCTCGATCCCGAGCCCCGCCATCACGCCACCCCGAGATAGGCTTCCTGCACGTTGCGATCGCGAGCGATCGCCGCGAAGGTGCCCTCGCTGATCTTGCGGCCGTAGTTGAGCACGACGCAGTGTTGCGTGATGCGCTCGATCACGCCCATTTCGTGCTCGATGATTACGATGGTGAGCCCCGCCATGCGCTCGCGCACCACAAGGATGTCGTCCATCAGCTCGCGCGTCTCCTCGTGCGTCATCCCGGCCGACGGCTCGTCGAGCAGGATGAGGCGCGGCCGGCTGATCAGCGCGCGGCAGATCTCGATGCGCCGCCGGTCGATCATCGGCAGGCCGGCCACCGGCTCATCGATACGCTCGGCCAGGCGCGGCGAGAAGATGTTGAGCAGCTCGCGCGCTTCCACGAAGCTTCGCGCGAGCTCCGCCGCGAAGGCGGAGCGGCGCAGCAGGTTGAACACCAGGCCGTGGCTCAGGCGCTTGTGGTTGCCCACCATGATATTGTCGAACACCGACAGCGGCAGGCACATGCGCGAGCGCTGGAACGTGCGGGTGATGCCGGCGCGGTAGATCGCCTGCGGCCGCGCGCCGGTGACATCGGCGCCGGCGAAGGTGACGCTGCCGTCCCGCGGGCGGTAGATGCCGGTGATGACGTTGAACAGCGTCGTCTTGCCGGAACCGTTGGGCCCGATCAGGCCGACGATCTCGCCTTCGCGGGCGGAAAAGTCCACGCGGTCGAGCGCTACCACGCCGCCGAAACGGCAAGTCAGCGCGCGGCAGGCAAGCAGCGGGCTCATGGCGCCGTCTCGTGGCGGCGTCCCGGAAAATAGTCGCGCAAGGCGCGCGGCAGCAGCCCCACGGGGCGGAACAGCAGGACGAGGATCACCAGGCTGGCATAGAGGGCGAAGCGGTATTCCTGAATGACCTGGAATTTTTCCGGCAGGATGACGACGAACGCCGCCGCCGCCACCACGCCCCACGGATTTCCGATGCCGCCGAGCAGGATGATCGAGACGAGCACGAGGGAATCGCCGAACGTGAAGTTGTTGGGCGCGATGAACCCGAGCACGTGGCCGTAGAGCGCTCCGGCGCAGCCGGCGAGAAAATTTCCGAGCGTGAAGGCAAAGACTTTCCAGCGCGCGATGTCGAGTCCGTAGCAGGCCGACGCCACCTCGTCGAGGCGGATGGCGTCGAGGCTGAGCCCGATCCACGAGCGCTCGAGCCGGCGCACCAGCGCGAAGGCCAGCACCAACAGCGCCAGCGCCGCCAGCACATAGGCGAAATAGAATGACGCTTCGAAGCCACCGATCCTGATCGGATCGTTGAACGAGTGCCCCGCAAGCGCGAACGGACCGACGCTCATGCCCTGCGGGCCGCCCAGCACGTCGTTCACCTCGATGAAGGTCTTGAACAGGACGCCGAACGCGATGGTGACCAGCGCGGCGTAGTGGCCGCGCGTGCGCAGTACCGGAAAGATCAGGATCGAGCCGATCAGCGCTGCCGCCGCGCCGCCCAGCGGCAGGATGAGGAGCGGCGGCACCGGCGTGTACTTGGTCAGCACCGCGGCCGTGTAGCAGCCGATGCCGAGGAACGCCGCGCCAGCGAAATTGACCACGCCGGCATAGCCGAACTGCACCGTCAGCCCCAGCGCCGCCGTCATCAGCAGCAGCGCCGTGGTCATCATCAGCAGGACGAAATGCTCCTCGTGGAACCACAGCGCGACGACGAGCACGCCGGCGATGGCGGTGGCGTCGAATGTCCCCTCGTTGGCCGCGATGCTGGCGCGCACCCGCGCGAGCAGGCCGAAGCGCGCCGCCAGCGCGACCGCGGCGGCGCCGGCTACGATGAGCGCGCCCACCGCGCGTTCGCGCTCGGCGGCAAGGAACAGGAGGCCATAGGCCGTCATGGCGACCGCGAACACCAGCGCCGGCAGCCGCGCGGCAGCCATGCCTCACACCCGCTCGCTGGTCTTCTCGGCGATAAGGCCGGTCGGCCGCCACGCCATGATGGCGATGAGCACGGCCAGCGCGAAAACGTCCTTGTAGGCGCTGGCGAAGGGAAGCGCCGCGGCGCCGATCGTCTGCAGGCCGGCGAACAGGAAGCCGCCCAGGATGGCGCCGTAGATGTTGCCGAGCCCGCCCACCACGGCGGCGCTGAAGCCGAACACGCCGAGCAGCAGCCCCATGCCGAAATTGATCTCGTTGTAGTAGAGCCCGTTCATCACGCCGGCGAAGGCCGCGACGCCGGAGCCGATGGCGAACGTGGTGAGCACCACGGCCGTGAAGTTGATGCCCATGATCATGGCGGTCTCGCCGTCCTGCGCCACCGCGCGGATGGCGAGCCCGAGCTTGGTGCGGTTGATGACGAGGTGCACGCCCACGATCATCGCCACGCCAGCCACTAGCAGGATCAGCGTGTCGACGCGCAGCGTGAACGCGCCCCAGGTGAAGGCGTCGCCCGGCAGCAGGCGCGGGAACGGTTTCGGGTTGGAGCCGTCGGGAAAGATGAGCCGCACGCCCTCGCGCAGCACGGTGCCGAGCATGAGCGTGATCAGCAGCGTGTTGAGGGCAGGGGCCGTGCGCAGCGGCAGCACCAGGTATTTGGCGATGGCCGCGCCGAGCAGCGCCATGGCCAGCATGGCGACGAGCGAGATGGCCACGAGCTGCAGCCACGGGGAGGCGACCTGCATCGCCTTGAGCGCCAGGTACGTGGCGAGCGCCGTGAAGGCTCCCACCGTCAGCACGTCGCCATGCGAGAACTTGATGACGTCGAGCACGCCGAAGAACAGCGTGAACCCGACCGCCACCAGCCCATACATGACGCCGAGCATGAGCCCGTTCATCACGTGCTGGCCGATCAGGGTGATGTCCACGATGTGGTATTCCTGCTCAACGCGAAAGTTGCAGCCATTGCCTCGCCGGCTACTCGGATGTCATCCCGGACGGCTCGCGGCGCGCAGCGCCAAGCGAGCCGATCCGGGATCCAAGTACCCCGGCATCGGAAATAAAGCACGGCAGGGTACTTGGGTCCCGGCTCTCGCGCCTTGCGGCGCTCGGCCGGGATGACAATCGAGTAAGCGGCAGGTCAGTGGCATCACTTCGCGAGCTTGCGCTTGCCGCTGGCGTATTCGCTGTCCTCCCACACGACCCACTTGCCGTCCTGGGCGACGTACTTGGTGATGATCGGCACGGCGTTCTGGCCGTGGTCGTCGAACGTGACCGGCCCGACGATCGAGTCGTAGTCGGCGGTCTTGTTGAGCGCGTCGCGCACCTTGGCGCGGTCAGGTCCGACCGCCTCGATGCGGTCGAGGATGAGCTTCATGGCCGCGAAGGCGAAGGCGCCGTAGGCCTCCGGCGGCTCCTTGTAGCCGGCCTTGTCGTACTCGGTCTTGAAGAACTGCCCGCCCGGCAGCTTTTCGATCGGCGCGCCTTCGATGAACGACAGGCTGCCTTCGGCCAGCGGCCCCAGCCCCTCGATGAAGGCGTCCGACTTGATCCCCGACGTGCCCTGGAACACGGCATTGACGCCGAGCTTGTCCATCTGCGAGCGGATGCGGATGCCGATCGGCGTCAGCCCGCCGAAATAGATCACCTGCGGATTGAGCGCCTTGGCCTGGGTGAGCTCGGCGGTGAAGTCCTGCTGGTCGGCCGTGACGCCGAAGGTGCCGAGAATCTCGCCGCCGAGCGGCTTGATCGAGTCGGAAAAATACTTGTTGTGGCCCTTGCCGTAGTCGGTGGTGTCATGGATCACCACCCACTTCTTGAAACCGAGGCTCGCCATCAGCTTGGCGGCCGTTTCGTTCTGGTTGATCATCGTGCCGTTGACGCGATGCACCTCGGAGAACTTGTTGCGGTAGGTGATGTCGGGTAGCACCGCGCCCCACACGATGATCGGCAGGCCGAGCTTGTGATAGGTCTCCACGGTGCCGATCGCCACCGCCGAGCAGTAGTGGGTGGCCGCCGCGACGACGGAACGGTCCGCCGCCATCTTTGTCGCTACCTGCACGCCGACATTGGGCTTGCATTCGTCGTCGAGCACCACGAGCTCGTACTCGTATTTCGCGTTGGCGTCGGCGTTGCGCAGCTTGACGGCAAGCTCCGCCGAATTGCGCCCGCCGATGCCGTTGGCGGCGACGCCGCCCGTGAGCGGCCCGATGAATCCGACCTTGACCTTGTCCTTGGCGGCGGCGCTGCCACCGGCGGCGCACGCCACAACGCATGCGACTGCCAGGACCGCGATGGTCCGTCTCATGTGTCCCCTCCTGGCGCGATCGGCCGCGCCCAAATGACCGGCATGCCCCATACTGGCGCCTTCCCGGGTCCGGCGCAAACAGCCGTCACGCAAACAGGTCCGGCCGCCGCAACCGCAGCGTTTGCACCAGCAGCATGGTCTTCATGTCGTCGAGGCGCCCCTCGTCGGCCCGCGCCGCCAGCTCGGCCAGCGGCAGCTCGACCACCGTGGTGTGCTCGTGCGCGTCGGCGAGCCCGCCGCCCGGGCCTGTGCGGTCCGCCGCGCCATAGGGCGCGACGTAGAGGTGCATGCGCTCGGTCGACACGCCCGGCATGGTCCACGCCGAGCCGACGTGCTCCATCGCGCCGAGCGCGAGCCCGGCTTCCTCCATGGCCTCGCGCCGTCCGCATGCCACCGGGTCGGGGCTTTCGACGATGCCGGCAACCGCTTCGAGCAGCTCCTCCTGCTGCGCCGCCAGGAACACCGGCGCGCGCAACTGGCGCACCAGGATGGCGGTCCGCCGCTGCGGGTCGTAGGGCAGCACGCACACCGCCGCGCCATGATCCTCGACCTCGCGGCGCATGGTCTGCCCGTCCGGCAATTCGACCGCCAGGATGAGGAACTTGCTGCGGCCGGCGTGAACGGTGTCGACGTTGGTGATGCGGAAGCTCATCGGATGCTCGCCGTCCCTGGTCTTTTCGCGCCAAAAATCCCGCGATATGGATAGCAGGGATTTGTCGACCGGGGTCAGGGTTCACTGAGGGCCGGTCGCCGCAAGTGGTATCACGTGCCGGGGAAGCCATGACCACGGTGACAATGCCGGCGCCGGCTGGCTTCAGGCGCGTGCCGCGGCTGCGGCTCGA
>DATFWC010000349.1:0-2063 GCA_035259885.1 Xanthobacteraceae bacterium | reverse complement strand
GTGTCCATGACGGACGCATGCCGCGTGATAGGCGCGCACCACGTCGTCGAGAATTTTCTCGCCGTTGAGCGTCACCATCGCCTTGAGCCCGTATTGCGCCATCATGTCGATGGTCTTGCCGCTGGCGATCGGCATCCAGATGTCCACCGGCAGGTTCTTCGGCCGCGGCACCATCGTGATGTCCTTGAGCGTGTAGCCGCGATACTCGACCGCCGGCGGGCATTCGTAGAACCGGCCCTTGTGGCGGAAGGCCGGCTCGTTGAAACATTTGAGCAGGAGCTGGAGCTGTTCCTCGAACAGCGCGCGGTTGGCCTCGGCGTCGAGCAGCGGCGCGCCGAACGTCTCCACCTCGCGCGTGTGGTAGCCGCGGCCCACGCCCATGATCACTCGCCCGTCGGTGACGATGTCGGCCATGGCATAGTCCTCGGCGAGCCGGATCGGATGCCACATGGGCAGCACGTTGAAGGCGCAGCCGAACTTGAGGCGCTCGGTCTGGGTGGCGAGCCACAGGCCGAGCTGGATCAGGTTGGGCAGGCACTCGTAGCCTTCGCGCTGGAAATGGTGCTCGGCCGTCCACAGCACGTCGAAGCCGAGCTCGTCCATCAGCCGCGCGACATCGCGCACGGTGGCGAACACCTCGCGCAGGCGCTCGTCGGAATAGCGCCGCTCGTTCGCCGGCGTGCCGTTGAGGCCGATGTTGTCGAGCTCGATCTGGCCGACGTAGAGCACGTGGAACTTTTTGAACATGGTCGGGCCCGCCCGCTGCCGGTCTTTTGGTGCTACGTCAGGCCACTCCCTCGACGATGCGCAGGTCGCGGTCGCAGGCGTTGCCCAATACTTTCAGCGCGGCCTGGTAGCCCTCGCTGTCATGGGCGGCGGCGGCACGCTCGACGCTGTCGAACTCGATGATGACCACGCGCTGCGTCAGCCCCGCCTCGTAGGCCTTTGCCGCCGTGCCGCGAGCGAGAAATTTCCCGCCCGCGGCCTGGATCGCGGGTGCGGCCAGCTTGGCATACGCCGCCAGGGCGTCCGGGTTCGAGATCGAGCGATAACACGCCACCCAATAGGCTTTTGCCATGTCGTCCTCCCTAGGATTGCCGCCGCAGCCTAGCGGATTGGGGAGCCAAGGACAGCCCTGTTGGCGAATGGCTGTCAGTCGCGCCACTTGATCGAGCAGCCCATGCTGGGGACCTGCTCGACCGGGCCACGCCCGGTCTCGGCCACCTGGCGCATCGCCTCGAACAGTTCGCGCCGGGCGCCGGGCACCAGCGTCGTGCGCGAGGCGTCCAGCCGGCCGCGGTACTGCAGTTCGTCGGCGGCGTTGAAGCCGAAGAAGTCGGGTGTGCATTGCGCCGCGTAGGCGCGCGCCACGTCCTGCGTCTCGTCGATCACGTAGGGAAACGGAAATCCATGCTGCGCCGCGAAGCGCTGCATGTTGTCAAAGGAATCCTGCGGATAGGCGTGCGTGTCGTTGGGCATGATGGCGATCGTGCCGATGCCGATGTCGCGCAGTGCCTTCGCCTCCTCTACCAGGCGGCCGATCACTGCCTTCACATAGGGACAGTGATTGCAGATGAAGGCAATGAGCGTGCCCTTGGGCCCGCGCGCGTCGGCGAGCGACCAGGTGCGGCCGTCGATGCCGGTCAGCGCGAAATCGCGCGCCTTCCAGCCGAACTCGCAGATGCCGGGCGGGGTAGAAGCCATGACAAATCTCCAGATCGATGCGGCGTCTGCTACATGACCACGGTCAGCCGTTTCGCCGCGCGCGTGACGCCGGTATAGAGCCAGCGTTGGCGGCTGTCGGGAAAGGCGAAGGATTCGTCGAACAGGACCACGTCGTCCCATTGCGACCCCTGCGCCTTGTGCACGGTGAGCACGTAGCCGAAGTCGAACTCGTCATAGCGCTTGCGTTGCTCCCAGGCGATGTCCTCGAGCCCGCCGGAAAAGCACTCGGAGCGGACGCGGACCTTGAGGACCTTGGCGCCCGGATCGTCCTCGGGCCTGATCCACAGCCCCAGAATCTGCCGGCGCAGGCGCGGGCGTTCCACCACGGTCCACAGGCC
>DATFWC010000348.1:0-7358 GCA_035259885.1 Xanthobacteraceae bacterium | reverse complement strand
GTGCGTGATACGTTTTCCGGCGGCAAGCGCATCGGTTATGGAGCGCGCGCGATCGTCGAGGGCGGCTGGCAATCGGTGCCGCACCTCGCGTTCCCGGGTGGCGCGCTGATCGGCGACACCGCCGGCTTTCTCAACGTGCCGCGCATCAAGGGCACCCACAACGCCATGCTGTCCGGCATGTTGGCGGCCGAGCACGTCGCCGCCGCGCTCGCGGCTGGCCGCGCCGGTGACGCGCTGACGAGCTACGAGGAGGCGTGGCGCTCATCCGCCATCGGCCGCGACCTCTGGAAGGTGCGCAATGTCAAGCCACTGTGGTCGCGGTTCGGCACCGTGCTCGGCGTCGGGCTTAGCGGCATCGACATGTGGATGAACACGCTGCTCGGCCTGTCTCCGTTCGGGACGATGCACCACGGCAAGGCGGATTTCGCCACGCTGAAACCGGCCGCCGACAGCGGAAAAATCGCCTATCCCAAGCCGGATGGGAAACTCACCTTCGACCGGCTCTCCTCGGTCTATCTGTCGAACACCAATCACGAGGAGGACCAGCCGGTGCACCTGCTGGTGCGCGACCCGGTGCTGCAGAAGGAATCCGAGCACGATGTCTATGCCGGGCCGTCGCAGCACTACTGCCCGGCCGGCGTCTACGAGTGGGTCGAGGAAGCCGGCAAGCCGCGCTTCGTGATCAACGCGCAGAACTGCGTCCACTGCAAGACGTGCGACATCAAGGACCCGAACCAGAACATCGTCTGGGTGCCGCCCGAGGGCGGCGGCGGCCCGAACTATATCGGAATGTGAATCGAGCCGGATTGCAGGCCACAGGAGCGGCGCTGTCGCCGCTCCTGTGGTGGCTCGCGTGCGCGTTCAGGCGCTGTCGGCGTCCAGCATGTCGGCGAGGCGCTCCGGTGTCGTCACCATGGCGTCATGGCCGGTCGGGATCTCGAGCATTTTCATGCCGTTGGCCTTCACCCAGTCGCGGCTGGCCTGGAGCGGTCCGTAGATCGGATCGGTGCAGGCGATATAGACCGCCGGCAGGCCGTTGCCGACCTTGTTGGCGAGCCGCAGCGGGGACGTGTAGGTCCCGAGCGGATGCGGCGTGAAGCGCGGCTGCAGCCACGCCGCCTGCGCCGCATCGGCGACACCGAACGCGCTCGGCGGCGGTGCCGGTATGCTCAGCCCGCCGCTCGTCTCCTCGGCCGCCTTCATGCGCGCCGCGACGACTTCCTTCGGCAGCATGCCGAACACGCTCTGGCCGTTCTCGAGCATGACCGCGTCCAGGTAGACCAGTTGGCGGATGCGGTCGGGCATCTGGTCTGCAGTTCCCGAAATGGCGTTGCCGCCAAAGCTGTGACCGACAAGGATCACGTCCCGGAGGTCTTCCCATTTCAGGACATTGACGATGTCGGTTACGAACGTGTCGAGCGTGATCGACTTGGATATCAGGTGGGAACGTTCACCCAGCCCGGTCTGGGTCGGGGTGAAAACGGTGTGGCCGCGCGAACGCAGGATGGCGGCCACCTTGGTCCAGCACCATCCGCCGTGCCAGGCGCCGTGAACCAGGACGAACGTCTTTGCCGTCGCCGCTCGGGCGACGTGCGGTGCTGCCGCACCCGCCGAAACGGCCGCGGCCATCGTCAGAAGGGTCCGACGATCCATTGGGAGCCTCCCCGTGTCGTTTTGCTGTTTGCGTCCCATTCCAGCCATCCCGGGCCGGTGGGTCGATCAAGCCTATGGAGGGCCGGAACCGCGGTCAAACGTGATCGAGATGGCGGGCGAACCGGCCATAACGCCGCGATTTCGCCCCCGTTCGCCAATATTCATCAATAAGGATTCGGTAGCTTGCAGGCGCCGCGCAAAAGGGTCATTCTCCCGCCCGACCCGGCAGGGCGCGCTGCAGGCGCGCGTCCCCCATGGAGATCAGCGAACCGTGACCTTTTTCAAACCGTTCCGGCGCGCGGCCATTGCTGCCGCCGCCGCTGCCGTGATGCTGCCAACGGGGCTCGCCGCGCAGGGGCCGACCGCGATGGTGGCCTCGCCGTCGCCGACCTCGCAGGAACTGGCGCGGGTGTCATTGTGGGGGAATTACCTGGCGGCTCGCCATGCCGGCCTGCAGCGCGACATCGGGTCGGCCGCGGCGTATTATCGCGCGGCGCTGCGGGTTGATCCGAAGAACAACGAACTGCTCGAACGCGCCTTCCTGTCGATCGTCGCCGACGGTGAGGTCGATGAAGCCGTCAAGCTCGCCGAACGCCTCGTCCAGGTCGATCCCAGTCACCGCATCGCTCGCCTGGTCCTCGGGGTGCGCTCGCTCAAGCAGAAGCAATACCAGACCGCCAAGGCGCATTTCGCCCGGTCGGTGCGCGGGCCGATTGCCGATCTGACCGCGACGCTGTTGACCGCCTGGACGCTGCAGGGCGCCGGCGACGTCAAGGGCGCCGTCGATGGCATCGACCGTCTCGCCGGTCCCGACTGGTACGCGATCTTCAAGGATCTGCATGCCGGGCTCATCTTCGACCTCGCCAACAACAAGAAGGAAGCCGGCAAACGGCTCGAGCGTGCCAACAAGCTCGACCAGGGCGCCTTGCGCGCCGTCGAGGCCTACGGCCGCTGGGCCTCGCGCAATACCGGCAAGGCCGAGGCGCTGAAGATCTTCGAGTCGTTCAACAAAGTGCTGCCTAATCACCCGCTGATCGCCAAGGAGATGGAGGATCTCAAGGCCGGCGAGTCGCTCCCGGTGTTGATCACGACGCCACAGGCCGGCGCCGCCGAGGTGCTGTACGGACTCGGCGCGTCGCTCGGGCGGCAGGGCGGGGAAGATCTGGCCATGATCTACCTGCAGCTGGCGCTCTATCTGGCGCCGCAGCAACCGCTGGCGCTGCTGTCGCTCGCCGACCTCTATGAGCAGCTCAAGAAACCGGATCTCGCCATCAAGGTCTACGAGCGGGTGCCGCCGGCTTCGCCGCTGCGACGCAATTCGGAAATCCAGCTGGCGATCAATCTCGACAGCCTCGATCGCACCGACGAGGCGCGCGCGCATCTCGACAAGCTGATCGCGCAACGGCCAACCGACGTCGAGGCGATCATCGCGCTTGGCAACATTCTGCGCGGGCGCAAGATGTTCGCGCAGTGCGCCGAGGTCTACGGCCGCGGCATCGCCACCATCGCCAAGCCGGAGAAGCCGAACTGGCTGATCTTCTATTTCCGCGGCATCTGCTACGAGCGCTCGAAGCAATGGGCGAATGCCGAGGCGGATTTGAAGAAGGCCCTGGAATTATTCCCGGATCAGCCGCACGTGCTGAACTATCTCGGCTATTCCTGGGTCGATCAGGGGATCAATCTGGATGAAGGCATGGCCATGATCCGCCGCGCAGTCGATCAGCGGCCGGATGACGGGTACATCGTCGACTCGCTGGGCTGGGCCTACTTCCGCATCGCCAAGTACGACGAGGCGGTGCGCTATCTCGAACGCGCCGTGGAGCTGAAGCCGGAAGATCCGACCATCAACGACCATCTGGGCGACGCCTATTGGCGGGTCGGCCGCGCGCTCGAAGCGCGCTTCCAGTGGGCGCATGCGCGCGACCTCAAGCCCGAGCCGGACGACCTGTTGAAGATCGAGGAGAAACTCAAATCCGGTTTGAGCGAGGATTTGTCGAGCTCGGCCCAGGCCGACCGCGCCAAGAAGCCAGGCGGCGGCTGATCCCCGATTGCTGGTCGAAGCTGCCCCTGCCAAGGTCAATCTGACGCTTCGCGTCATTGGCCGGCGTGCCGACGGCTATCACGAGCTCGAAAGCCTGGTGGTGTTCGCCCGCGTCGGCGACCACCTGACGTTCACGCCGGCGGACCAGCTCGCGCTCGAGGTGCGCGGCGACAACGCGCAGGCCGCGGGTGCACTCGCCGACAATCTCGTGCTCAAGGCCGCGCAGGCGTTGGCGGCGCGCGCGGAGGGTTTGAAGCTCGGCCGCTTCGTTCTCACCAAGAACCTGCCGGTCGCGGCCGGCCTCGGCGGCGGCTCGGCCGATGCGGCGGCAGCACTCCGCCTGTTGGCCCGCGCCAACGATCTCGTGCTTGACGATCCGCGCATCGTCGCGGCGGCGCGCGCGACCGGAGCCGACGTTCCGGTCTGCCTCGATCCGCAGCCGCGCCTGATGCGCGGCATCGGCGAGGTGCTCTCGGCTCCGCTCGACCTGCCGCCGCTTCCCGCCGTGCTGGCCAATCCCGGCGCCGCGGTGGCGACCAGGGACGTGTTTGCGGCGCTCGGGCTTGCGCCGGGCCAGGCGGCGGGCGTCCACGACGCAGCGGAGTGTCCTGGTGCGCGCGCGGCCCTGCTGACGTTCCTGGCCGCTCGGGCCAACGACCTCGAGCGCCCGGCCGTGGCGCTCCAGCCGGTCATCGCCGAGGTGCTGGACGCGTTGCGGGCATTGCCGGGCTGCCGGCTGTCGCGCATGTCGGGATCGGGTGCGACCTGCTTCGCCCTGTTCGAGTCGCAACGCGCTGCCGCGGCGGCGGCACGCGGCCTCGAGCAGACGCATCCCATGTGGTGGGTACGCGCCACCGTGTTCGGCTGACGATCAGGCGCCGCCGACAGTGCGCTTGTCGCCGTGGAGCGCCGTCGCTAGGCTTTCCTGAAATGGCTCGCAAGAAGCCTGCGGGGAGGAACGCCATGATCAGCCGCCGCTGCTTGCTTGGCTCATCTGCTGCCTCGGCCCTCGTCTCAAGCCTCGGCGTCCGCGCGACGTTCGCCCAGGCGTGGCCGACGCGCTTCGTGCGCCTGATCGTGCCGTTCGTGCCCGGCGGCGCCACCGACATCATCGCCCGCACCATCGGCGCACGGCTGTCGGAAGTCTGGGGCCAGCAGGTGGTGATCGAGAACCGGCCCGGCGCTGGCGCCAACATCGGCGCGCAGATGGTCGCCCAGGCCGATCCCGACGGCTACACGCTCTACATCACGTCGGTGCCGCATGCGGTAAACCGCTTTCTCTACGCGACGCTGAGCTACGATCCGATCGCCGATTTTGCCCCGGTGACGCTCATCTGCATGCAGCCAAACATCATGGTGGTGCCCAACTCCTCGCCGGCCAAGACCGTGATGGAGTTCGTGGCGCACGCCAAGGCCAATCCGCGCAAAATCTCCTATGGCTCGGGCGGCATCGGCACGTCGGTGCATCTGTCCGGCGAGCTGTTCATGCGCATGACCGGGATCGAGATGACGCACGTGCCCTATCGCGGCTCGGCGCCGGCGCTGCAGGACGTGATGGCCGGCCGCCTCGATCTGATCTTCGACAACATCACGCCGTCGCTGCCGCACGTGCGCTCCGGCAGCGCGCGCGGGCTGGCCGTGACCACGGCTCAGCGCGTGCCGGCGGCGCCGGAGCTGCCGACGATCGCCGAAGCAGGCGTTCCCGGTTTCGACGTCTCGTCCTGGTTCGCGTTCTTCGTGCCGGCGCGGACGCCGCCCGCGATCGTCGACCGGATGTACCGCGACATCGTCGCGGCGCTTGCGCATCCGCCGGTGCGCGAGCGCCTGGAGCCGCTCGGCGCGGCGATCGTCGGGTCGACGCCTGACGAACTCGCCCGCCACATCAAGGCCGAGATGGACAAGTGGGGCCCGGTGATCCGCGAGGCGAAGATCAGGATCGATGAGTGACGGGAGGCGCCGCATGATCGACCGCCGCCACTTCGTTGGCGCCGCCGCCGCGGCGGCGCTCATCCCCGGCCTGACGGCGCGCGCGCAGGCCTGGCCGGCGCGGCACGTGCGTCTCATCGTGCCGTTTCCGCCGGGCGGCGGCACCGACGCCATCGCGCGCGTCGTCGCCGGCAAGCTGTCCGAGATCTGGGGCCAGCAGATGGTGGTGGAGAACCGCGGCGGCGGCGGCGCCAACATCGGCCACGAGGCAGTCGCTCGCGCCGATCCCGACGGCTACACGATGCTGATCGCCTCGATGCCGCTCGCCGTGAACCGCTTCCTCTTTCCTGTGCTCAACTATGATCCGGTCAACGATCTCGCGCCGGTGTCGCTGATCTGCGACTACCCCAACGTCATGGCGGTGCCGGTCTCGTCGCCGGCGCGCTCGGTCGCCGACTTCATCGCCCAGGCCAAGGCCAACCCCGGAAAAATGACGTTCGCGTCCTCCGGCCACGGCACCTCGGTTCACCTCGCCGGCGAACTTTTTAAGCGCATGGCCGGCATCGACATCCTGCACGTGCCGTATCGCGGCGCCGGCCCGGCGCTGAACGATCTCCTGCCCGGCCGCGTCGACGTCATGTTCGCCAATATCGGCTCCGTGCTGCCGCTGATCCAGGGCGAGAAGCTGCGCGGCCTCGCCGTGACCACAGCGAAGCGCACACCGGCGCTGCCGGTCCCGACCATCGCCGAATCGGGCCTGCCGGGTTTCGACGTGTCGTCATGGTACGCGTTCCTGGCGCCGGCCCGGACGCCGCCCGACATCGTGCGCAAGATGCACGCTGACACCGTTACCGCGCTCACCGATCCGGCCACCAAGGAACGACTCGATCAGCTCGGCGTCGTGGTGGCCGGCTCGACGCCGCAGGAACTCGCGGCGCATCTCCAGGTCGAAACGGAGAAATGGGGCCCGGTCATCAAGGCCGCCGGGATCACCATCCGCGAGTAAAGTCGATCGCCCGCCCGAAGCGAAGGAGCAACGATCATGCTCAGCCGCCGTCACCTGATCGGGCTCACGGCCGCCTGCGTCCTCGCGCCGGGAAACGCCGTGCGCGCCCAGGCCTGGCCGAATCGGATCGTGCGCCTCATTGCGCCGTTCCCGCCGGGCGGCGGGACCGACGGCGTTGCCCGCATCGTTGCCGCAAAACTGTCGGAAATCTGGGGCCAGCAGGTCGTCATCGAGAATCGCGGCGGCGCCGGCAGCAATATCGGCAGCGAAGCCGCCGCGCGCTCCGAGCCTGACGGCTACACGATTCTGATCGGCTCGCTGCCGCTCGCGGTCAATCGCTTTCTCTATCCCTCGATGAGCTACGATTCGGTCACTGATCTCGCGCCGGTCACGCTCATCTGCACCTATCCGAACGTCATGGCGGTGCCCAATTCCTCGCCGGCGAAGTCGGTGCAGGAGTTCATCGCCCATGCCCGGGCGAATCCGGGCAGGATCACGTTCGCCTCGTCCGGCATCGGGACGTCCACGCATCTCTCCGGCGAATTGTTCAAGCGCATGGCCGGAATCGAGATGACGCACGTGCCTTATCGCGGCGTGGCGCTCGCCATGAACGACCTCATGCCGGGACGCGTCGACGTGATGTTCAACACGATCGGCGGGCTGCTGCCGCAGGTCAGGGCCGGCCAGTTGCGCGGGCTGGCGGTCAGCACGGCCGAGCGCTTTCCCACCGCG
>DATFWC010000347.1:0-6036 GCA_035259885.1 Xanthobacteraceae bacterium | reverse complement strand
TCGAGCTCGGATCGGACGTGAGCGTCGCGCTCATCGCCTATCTCACCAGCAATGCCCGAGGCGGCGAGATTTCCGCGCCGACCATCAAGCGCTAGGCCGGAGCACACCCATGCGACTGATCGCCGTTGTCCTCGCCTCCCTGCTCGGCGCCGCTTCCGCCATGGCGCAGCAGCCGGTCGATCCGGCCAGGGTCGATGCCGCCGTCAAGGCAGCGTTCCCCACTGCGCCGGCGGAGTTCCAGCCGCGTCTGGCGCCGGACGAAACGCTGAAGGCGTGCTCGGCCCACCGCAACGCGCCGCCCCAGGCCGTGCTTGCCGCCATCCGGGCGCGCGAAACGGCGACGATCGAATATCCGCCGGACGGAAAATTCCTGGGCGACTGGAAGAAGGGCGAAGCGCTGGGGCAGTCCGGATACGGCATGCGCTTCACCGACTATCCGGCGACACGGGCGAACGGCGGCAATTGCTACGCCTGCCATCAGGTCACGCGGCGCGAGCTGAGCTACGGCACGATCGGCCCGAGCCTTACGGACTACGGCAAGCTGCACGAATTCCGGGACAGCGACGCCAAGGCCGCGTACGAGAAGATCTACAACGCGCAGGCGGCATTCCCCTGCTCGCTGATGCCGCGGTTCGGCTCCAACAAGGTGCTCACCATCGAGCAGATCAAGGATCTGGTCGCTCTGTTGATGAGCCCGGACAGTCCGGTCAACCAGGGCCGCTAGATTATCTTACCGCCAGACTGACCTGGGCCGATTCGGTGGCCTGCCTCGGAATGCGATCCGGCTTGCACCGGTTTGCGCCGAGGATGCGACCCCATGTAAAAAATAGATCACACACAAGGCCGAAACACGGGAGGACATCATGGCCGTCACGACCCGCCGCCGCCTGGTCGGCGCGCTGGCCTTGTCGGGCGCCGCGCTCGGCGCCACGCGGCTGCACGCCGCTCCCGAGCCGCTCGACATGGCCGCGCTGAAGAAGGAGACTGACGTCGCCTGCCTCTACCATTGCGACTTCGGCGATGATCGGCGCTTCTCGCAGATGCTGCAGAACATCAACAACCATCTCTCGGCGTACGATTTCGACACGCTGAAGGTAAAGATCGTGATCGTGGCGCATGGCGCCGGCATCAAATTCTTCCTGCACGACCTGTCGGGCACGCCGTGGGAGGAGGAGAAGATCGATGCCGACATCTACAAGCGCTTCGTCGGGCTGACCAAGTTCGGCGTCGAAGCCTACCTGTGCCAGATCACCTACAAGCGGCTCAACATCGATCCGGCCAGGACGCGCAGCGAAAAATTCCTGCGCATCGTGCCGTCGGGCGTGGCCACGGTGGCCGAGTTGCAGGCCAAAGGTTTTGCCTACCTCAAGATCGGGTGATGCCTGCGACAAACGGGGGCGGCAATATACGGGAGGAAAAGATGAAAAAAGAACGGTCGATCGACGAACTGTATGACGATCCGGAACGCGGCGATGCGGTGGTGTTCGGGCGCCGGCCGCGCGCCGGTGGCGGTGGCGGCGAGCCGCGCGCGACCCGCCGCGGCTTCCTCGGCAGCGCCGGGCTGACCGCGCTAAGCGCCGCGGTCGGCGGCGCGATCCCGTTCGCGGCCGACATGCCGCCGGGACTGATCCCGGCGGCGCTGGCACAGGGCGCCGCCTCCGGCGCCAAGGGGCCGCAGCCCCTGCAATTTCCCGGCAAGGACGAGGGGCTGGTCGTGCTCGGCGACCGGCCGCTGGTGGCGGAGACACCGGAGCACCTGCTCGACGACGACACCACGCCGACGCAAAAATTCTACATCCGCAACAACGGCCAGATCCCGGAGCAGAACAAAGAGCCGGAGCAGTGGAAGATCACCATCGACGGCGAGGTCGACCGCAAGCTCGACCTCACGCTGGGCGAGCTCAAGGCGAAGTTCAAGCCGGTGACGCGCCGGATGGTGCTCGAATGCGGCGGCAACGGCCGCTCGTTCTTCTCGCCGCAGGCGCGCGGCAACCAGTGGACCAACGGCGGCGCCGGCTGCGCCGAATGGACCGGCGCACGCCTGGCCGACGTGCTCAAGGCGGCAGGGGTAAAATCCTCGGCGGTGTTCACCGGCCACTACGGCGCCGATCCGCATCTCTCGGGCGAACCCAATCGCGTGGCCCTGTCGCGCGGCGTGCCGATCCACAAGGCCATGGATGAGAACAACCTGATCGTCTGGGCGATCAACGGCGAGCCGCTGCCGCTGATCCACGGGTTCCCGGTGCGACTGGTGATCGCCGGCTGGCCGGGATCGGTGTCGCACAAGTGGCTCACGCGCATCTGGGTGCGCGACAAGCCGCACGATGGGCAAGGCATGGGCGGCACCTCGTATCGCGTCCCGGTGAAGCCGATCGTCCCCGGCAGCAACGACGACGGAAAGGCGTTTCGCGATCTGGAATCGATGCCGGTGCGTGCGATCATCACCAGTCCGGGGAACGGCGCCAAGCTTCCCGCCGGGAGCACGGAGGTGAAACTGCGCGGCGCCGCCTGGGCCGGGGATTTCGTGGTGAAGCAGGTGGACGTGTCCACCGACTTTGGCGCCACCTGGCGCAAGGTAAATCTCGGCAAGCCGAAGAACAAATACGACTGGCAGCGCTGGACCGCCACCGTCAAGGTGCCGAGTGACGGCTACTATGAAATCTGGGCGCGCGCCACCGACTCGCGTGGCATCATGCAGCCGCATGCGGCGGCCAACTGGAACCCGCAGGGCTATGGCGGCAATCCGATGCACCGTGTCGCGATCTTGATCGGCTGACACGATGCGGACGCGGCTTGCCGCCCTGTTGCTGGTGACGAGCGCCGGGATGGCCTTCGGCCAACCCGGCGCGTTCACGCCGCGCGACGAAAGCCCGGAAGAATTCGCGCCCGGCCGCGGGCGCGAGGAGACGTTCTATGCCTGCACGCCGTGCCATAACTTCAAGCTGGTAGCCGCGCAGGGCCTCACCCGCGAGCGCTGGGACGAGACGGTGAGCTTCATGACGTCGCGGCACAACATGCCGGCGCTCGCCGGCGCCGAGCGCAAGCTCGTGCTCGATTATCTCGAACAGGCCTACCCGCCGCGCCCTGCGCGCCAGGGCGGCTGGCAGAATCCATTCGCGCCGCGCTGATCGCGAGGCTTTCGCCACTTGCGGCGCAGGGTGGGCAACGGCGCGATCCCGGGCTTGGCGTGGCGGGCAAATTCGCGCGGCGCCGTTGCCCGCAGAGCAGAGTTGCAGCAAGCGAATTTTGCCTACCCTACTGACGAATGTCGGCCTTCTTGAGAAAGTCGCCGAGATTTTGCTGCTCGTAGCCGCGCTCAGCGACGAACCTGAACATGGCCAGGAATTTTTCCGGCTCGAGATAGCCCTGGGCGCGGCCGGCCTCGCGCTCGCGCGGCCCCCGCTGGCTCAAGCCAGCCGAGCGCTCGGGAAAGAATTGAAACGTCGGCGTGACGCGAACTCCGTACTTGGCCGCCATTTGCTTTTCGCTCAGGCGCTCGCCGTCGAAGTCGGTGACCTCGCGCGCCCCGATGATGTTGAGCTGAAGAATCTCGAAATGCTCCCGGATATAGGCCTCGATCTCCGGCTGCGCGAAGTTGACGAGGTGGGTCTTGCGGCAATACGGGCAGCCGCGCAGCTCCCAGATCACCGCCAGCCGCTTGCCCTGCTGGGCGGCACCGTCGAGGTCGTCGGCCAGTTCGAGAAAACTCTCCAGGAACCACGGCTGCCGGTAGAGGCCGTCATCGGTCAGGATCGCCTCGGCGCGCGCGCCATCGGCATGGATGGCGCAGAGCGCGGCGGCGCCGGCGAGGACTGTGCGCCGTGACGGCATCGATGCTTTCCTTACATTCAGTTTCATGCAAGTGTAGGCCGACGCGGCGGTTGCGGGCAAGAGCATGCTGCACGGGCGCAGTACCCTCACGATCGGAATCGAGGCAGCGGCGCTGGCGCTGATGTCGCTGCTGCTGTGCGCACCCGTCGCGCCGGCGGCGGAGCTGGTGATGTTCCGCCGTGCCGGCTGCTCCTGGTGCCAAGCCTGGGATCGTGACATCGGCCCGATCTATGCCAGGACCGACGTCGGCCAAGCGGCGCCCTTGCGCCTCGCCGATCTCGATCGCGATCCCGCGGCTGCGACGCTCGCGCGGCCGGTCCGCTTCACTCCGACCTTCGTGCTCGTCGATTCCGGCCGCGAGGTCGGCCGGATCGAAGGCTACCCGGGCGAGGATTTCTTCTGGGGCTTGCTCGAGCGCCTCGTCCAGCGCCTGCCTGCCCGGCCGCCAACGACTGAAACAGCAGCAGCCTCGTCGTCACCCGAACCTGCGATGGAGTAGCCATGCCGATGCGAGCGGCTGCCCGGGACACTTTCGCCGACATGGATCTGGACATGCTCCTGGCCAATGCCCGCCAGGCAAGCGAGTTCTTGAAGGCGCTGTCGCACGAAGCGCGCCTCGTCATCCTGTGCCTGCTGAGCGAGGGCGAGAAATCCGTCACCGAGATCGAGCAGACACTGCGGCTGCGGCAGCCCGCAGTATCGCAGCAGCTTGCGCGGCTGCGCGCCGACGATCTGGTCGAGACGCGGCGCGACGGCAAGAACGTGTACTACTCGCTGGCGAGTTCCGAGGTCCGCGACGTCATCGTCGCCTTGCACCGCGCGTTCTGCCGGCCGCGCCGGAGGCGCTGACTCGCGTCGGCGCTACTGGACCTCGGCCACCATCACGGTGACGCCGCCGGTGGCGAAATTGGCGAGATCCGCCACCGTCTTCTTCCCTTCCGGCGAGCCCATCACGCTCTGCATGTGTGCGGCGTCGTCGAAATAGAGCTCAGCCATGCGGTAGAACGGCGGCGCGGCCTCCGGCGTGCGGGTGGCCTTGGCGAGCTCCATGCGCCGCACGCCCTTCATCTGCGCCGCAATCGGCAGGTGGACGTCGGCGTAGTATTTCTCGAACTCCACCGGGCTTTTGGGCTCCCCGTACAGCACCACCAGCTTGACCATGCACACCTCCTGTTACAACTGGCACGAAGCTAGACCGGATGGCGGCCGGTTTGAAGCGGGCTGCGAGCCGTCATCCTTTGAGCCACGCGATCACCTCTTCGGCGTTCTGATCCGGCGGGAACACCGGATAGAACACCTTGGTGATGACGCCGTCATCGATGACCAGGGTCAGCCGTTTCATCAGCGTCATGCCAGCGATCGTGAACGTCGGCAGTTTCAGCGCGCGAGTCAGTTCGAGATCCGCGTCCGACAGGATGGCAAACGGCAGATGCAGCCGGGTAGCCGCCTCGCGCTGATAGTCGCTGTCCTGGGTGGACAGTCCGAACAGGTGCGCCACGCCCAGATTTTTCAGCTCCGCAAAATGATCGCGGAAGGCGCAGGATTGCGGCGTGCAGCCGCGCGCCCCCGGGATCGCATCCCAGCCATCGATCATCGGCTTGCCGGGCTCGCCGGTGCGCGGATAGGCATACACGACGGTGCGACGGGACAGCTTTGACAGGTTCATGTTCGTGCCGTCGGTGGCGGCCAGGCCCAAGTCGGGCATCTTCATGCCGACCAGATGGCGCGCGGCACCATCGTCGACCGGTACCGGCAGATCCGGCGGCAGCTGCGTGAGATTGCGCACCGTCATGGTTCCCTCCTTGTTCGTGACCCTGGAGCCCGGATGAAGCGCAGCCTAATCCGGCGCTACCCGCTGTACGAAATGAATTCCAGCAGCGATCCGTCGGGATCGCGGAAATAGACGCTGGTGCCGTTGCCCTTGGCGCCGAACCGCTGCATCGGCCCGCGCTCGACCGCGACGCCGCAGCGCGCGAGGTGGGCGATCGCGTCGCCGATCGGCCCCTTCCACTCGAAGCACAGGTCGCTGTTGCCCGGCTGGACCGGCAGCCGCGCGACTTCCGCCGGCGTGAACCCGGGCCCATGCAGGTTGAGCTGCGTATCGCCGAACCGGTACGCCCAACCAACCGGCCGCTCCACCAGCTCCGCCCCGAGCACGTCGCGATAGAACGCGTTGGAGCGCTCCCAGTCGGAAACGTGGATCAC
>DATFWC010000346.1:0-6048 GCA_035259885.1 Xanthobacteraceae bacterium | reverse complement strand
TCGGCAAACAGCGCCGGGGAAAAGATCGCGGCGCCGGCATAGACGAACGGCACCACGCCGCGCTCGCCGCGCCGCTCGAGCTCGCCCGACGGCGCCATGGCGTAGTCGCCGCGCCCGGAATAGCCTACGCTGGTCGCCGTCGGCGCCAGCAGCAGCAGCGCGTCCATGCGCTTCGCGTCGAAGGCGGCGGCCAGCCGCGCGAGATTCGGCTGCACGCCATCGATCCAGATCGTGTCGGAATTGACGAGGAAGAACGCCGCCGCCCCGAGCAATGGCAGGGCCCGGACCACGCCGCCGCCGGTTTCGAGAATCTGGTCGCGCTCGTCCGAGATGACGATGTTTTTCCGGCCGGCCAGGTGCCGCTCGAGCACGTCGGCGAGGTAATGCACGTTGATCACCACGCGCTCGACCCCGACCGCGTCGAGGCGGTCGAGCACGTAGTCGATCATCGCCTTGCCGCCCACCTTGACCAGCGGTTTCGGGATGCGGTCGGTGAGCGGCTTCATGCGCACGCCCATGCCGGCCGCCAGCACCATGGCGCGGCGAGGCATCATGTAGCGCCCTCCATCGTGGCCTCCACCGGTCCGCTTGCCGGCGCCGGCGCGCGTTCGTCGTACCATGCCTTCAGCGACCGCAGCGCCGGATGCGCCAGCGACCGGCGCAGGTTGCGCCACACCCGCGGGTGATGACGCAGGTATTGCGACTTGCCGTCGCGCTTGGCCAGGCGGGCAAAGATGCCCAAAACCTTGCTGGCGCGCTGGGCGCCGAGCACGGCATAGATTTCGAAGAACGCGCTGAAGTCGAAGGTGCGGTCGTGCGCACGCCGCGCCTTGACGTAGCGGCTCACCAGCCGGGTCTCGATCGATTCGGAGACGTCCACCCGCGCGTCCTGCAGCAGGGACACGACATCGTAGGCGGCGGATCCGAGCACGGCGTCCTGGAAATCCAGGAGACCGACCCGCGCGATGCCGGCGCGCTCGGGGAGCCACAGCAGGTTGGGCGAATGGTAGTCGCGCAGCGCCCAGGTCGCCGGCGCCGCGGCGGCGCGCGCCAGCAGCGGCCGCCACAGCGCAGCGAATTCCGCCCGCGCGGCCTCATCCGCGGCTTTGCCGCGGTACGGCAGATACCAGTCGACCAACAGCTCGGCCTCGATCAGCAGGGCATCGGCGTCGTAGCGCGCCAACCGGTGATCGATGCGCGGCGCGACCGGCAGCACCTCGGGCAGCGTGAGCTGATGCAGCGCCACCAGCAGGTCGACTGCGACGGCGTAGCGCTCCTCGATGGCGGCCGGCGGATCGGCGGTGGCGACCGGCTCGACGCCCAGATCTTCCACGATCAGCAGTCCGGCATCGATGTCGGCGGCATAGATCGCGGGCGCGGAAAAACCGCGCTCGCGCAGGCCGCGCGCCATGGCGACGAACGGCTTCACATCCTCGGCGAGATGCACGAGGCGGCTATAGGGCAGACCGTCGCGCACCGGCGGCCCGTCGGGCCGGCGCGGCGCATTCATCAGCACGGCACGCCGCGCGCCGGCGCTCAGGCGCTCGTAGATGCGGGTCGATGCGTCACCCTGGATCAGGCTGCGCTCGGCAGCGCCGAACTCGGCCTCCTGGAGGAAACGGCGCATCAGCGTCATCCGCTCCATCCGGCCCGCCAGTGCGCCATGCACCGTGAGGCGCACGCGCCGCTCGTTCGGCGTAAGATCGGGCGCGAGCGAAAATTCCAGGTCGAGACGATCGACGGGAAGCGCGGCCGCGGCGCGGTCGGGCCATTCCACCACCGCAACCGCATCCGCCGCGAGATCGGCGAATCCCAGCTCGACGAGCTCCTCGGGCGCGTTCACGCGGTAGAGGTCGGCATGGATCACCTGGTGGCGCGGCAGGTCATAGATCTGCATCAGCGTGAAGGTGGGGCTCGGTACTTCGAGCGCCTCATCGCCCGCGAGCCGGCGAATGAGCGCACGGGCGAACGTGGTCTTTCCGGTGCCGAGATCGCCCGACAGCGCCACCATGTCGCCGGGCGCGAGCGCGACCGCGATCTCCCGCGCCAGCTCGAGTGTGGCCCGCTCGCTGGGCAGCACCAGATCCAGGATGTCGGACGGGTGTTGCGGCATTGCGGGCGCGGGGTCCAGCATCACGCTGCGTGCTCGAGCGGAAACGCGCAGGCGACGGCCGTGCCGCGACCGGCCGACGACTGGATCCGGACCGTGCCGCCGTGCAGCTCGACCAGCGAGCGCACGATCGACAGGCCGAGCCCGACGCCGCGATGGCGCGAGCCGGTCGTGTGGGTTTCGAATCGATCGAACACGCGCTCCTGCAGCTCGGTGGGAATGCCCGGCCCATTGTCGGTCACGGAGAACACCACCGACCCGTTCGCCCGCTCGGCCGCCAACGTAACGGTGTCGCCGGGCGGCGAGAAGCCGATGGCGTTCGACAGGAGATTATACAGAACCTGTCGCACCCGTCGCTCGTCGGCCCTGAGCGTCCCGATGTCGGGAGCGGCATCGATCTCGAGCCTGAGGTTGTTCTCCTTGAGACGATCCCTGATGCCTTCGGCGGCAGCGTCCATGGTCTTGCGCACGTCCACCGAGCCGAGATCGAGCGTCATGGCGCCGGCGTCGATGGTGGCGAGATCGAGGATGTCGTTGATGATGGCCAGGAGAGCCGCGCTCGAGCTGGTGATATAGCCGAGATACTCGCGCTGCTTGTCGATGAGCGGGCCGGTCGAGCGGTCGTCGAGCAGCTGGGCGAAGCCGATGATGTTGGTCAGCGGCGAGCGCAGCTCGTACGAGACGTGGTGCACGAAATCGTTCTTGAGCCGGTCCGCCGCCTCCAGCGCTTCGGCACGCTCGCGCAGCGCGCGTTCCACATTCGCCGTGTCGGTCACGTCCTGGAACGTCACGAGGGTGGCGCCGTCCGGCAACGGCACGGTCGCACAGTCGACCACGCTGCCGTCGCGGCGCTCGAGCTGACCGGTCATCGGCTCGCGGCGCTCCATGCCGGTGACGGCGCCATGCAGCGCGCCCCAGATCGCGTCGTCGCCGTGCAGCGACCGGCACCACTCGACCACGGTCTCGATGTGCGGGTGGTCGGACAGCACGGCCGGCGTGAGCTTCCACATGTTGACGAAGGCCGGATTGAACAGCCGCAAGCGGCCGTCGCTGGCGAACACCGCGACCGCTTCCGACAGGTTGTCGAGAGTCTCGCCCTGCACCCGGATCAGCGCGTCGTAGCGCCGCTCGAGATTGAGCCGTTCAGTGACGTCATCGAACAGGTAGGTGACGCCGCCTTCCGGGTCCGGCGTGGTAACGACGCGCAGCGTGCGGCCGTCCGGCAGATGCCACCAATGCTCCTTCGGCTCAAGCGCGCGGTAGGCCTCGTGCAGCTCGGTCTTCCACTGCCGGAAGTCGGCCTGCTCGGGCAGCTTGCGGGCGGCGCGCAGTTGATCGAGCACCGCCGAGTCGGTGGGATTTTGGTCGAGGAAGCCGGCCTCCAGCCCCCACAGCGCGCGGTACGATGCGTTGTAGAAGGTGAGCCGCTGATCGGCGGCAAAGCTCGCCACCGCGGTGGCGAGTTGATCCAGCGTGCGGCGATGGGCATCGACCATGCGCTTGATCTCGCCACGCAGCGTCTCCACTTCAGTGGCATCGATGCCGATGCCGCCGGCGCCGCCGCGGGTCGGCACCTCGAGCACGTCGACGATCCGCCGCGTTCCGGCCACGATCACTGGCAGGCGCGCCGTGAACGGCTGGCCGGTCGCGCGCGCCTGGCGCGACTCCTCGCGCGCCGCGCGGTCGAGCAGCTCGAGATTGCGCGCCAGCACGTCGCCCCCGTTGCCGGCCTCGACGGCGTGCGCATAGGCGCGGTTGACGAACACCAGGCGGCCGTCGGCGTCGCGCGCCCAGATCGGCGAAGGCAACGCCTCGATCAGCGAGTGCAGCGTATCCACCTCGCGCAGCAGCTTGTCATGCCGGACTCCCATCTCGGCGATCTCGCGCATCGCGCCGCTGGTGTCCTTCAGCCGCAGGACCGCGCGGTTGCCGATGGCACGGCCCTCGGCCTCGATGTGGCGGCCGGCCACCGTCGTCAGCGCCATGGCAAAGCCCTCGCCACGCGAACGCAACGCGTCCACGGCGCGCTCGATGGCATGGGCCTGATCGGCCGCGAGCCAGGTGCCGAAGGCGAGCGCCCGCCGCGCAAACGGCGACGTGGTCACGATCGTGGTATCGCCGAGAATTTCCGGCTCCTCGCCGGTGGCGGGCCAGACCACGATCACCTGCGGCTGTGACAACAGCAGCGCCTTGGTGCGATCCACTTCCGCCTTCAGCGCCATGATCTCGGTGCGCGCGGCCGCATCCTGACGCTCGGCGCGCACGCGCGTGCGCACCAGCATGATGGCCGTCACGGTGGCGAAGAAGGTGACGCCGAGGGTCAGGGTGAGAGCCGCGATCTCGTGGCGGTCGAGCGCCAGCGCGGCGCTGACGAACCCTTCCATCAGCGAAGAATCGGGCGCCGCCTGGGCGGCGGCGGCTGTCGGCACCACCGCCGCCATGAAGGCTGCGGCGGCGCGAACATCGACCCGCCGCGGGCGAACGAAACCACCCACGTTCGCGCGGATCGTTTCCGGCATGCACCTATCCCTGGTCGGCCCGCGGCGTGGTCCGCCGAGCTCAGACCCGACGATGACACGGACGGGGTCCGCCGATCCGTCCGCGAATCGCGGCAATGTAACCTCAAGGCGTATGCATCGTTAAGAGCCCAGACCGTGAACGGGAGGCCGCCGCCCGGCGCGAGCCCGTTTGCGCTGGGGAAAACCATCGGGCAGCATCCGGCGGCGCAATTTTCCGGCACGGCAGACGGCATGGCGCGGCTCGGCAACATCGCCATCGTGGGCGGCGGGATCGGCGGACTGACGGCGGCGCTGGCCTTGCTGCGCGCCGGCCTCGACGTCGACATCTATGAGCAGGCGCCCGAACTGAAGGAGGTCGGCGCCGGTGTTCAGATCAGCGCCAACGGCACCCGCGTGCTGCACGCGCTCGGCCTGGCCGAAGCGGTCGAACGGGTCAGCTCGGTGCCGACCGCAAAGGAAATCCGCCTGTGGAACACCGGCCAGACCTGGAAGTTGTTCGATCTCGGCGCTGCGTCCGTCGAGCTCTACGGCTATCCTTACGTGTTCATGCACCGCCGGGATTTGCATGCGATCCTGGCCGAGGAGGTTTTGCGGCTGAAGCCCGAGGCCCTGCGGCTCGGGATGCAATGCGTCGGCGTCACCCAATCCGAGACCGACGTGACGCTGCGTTTCGGCAACGGCGACGTGGCGCGAGCCGCATTGGCGATCGGGGCCGACGGCGTCCATTCGAAGCTGCGGGAAAGCCTGTTCGGCGCCGCCTCGCCGCAATTTACCGGCTGCATCGCCTGGCGCGGCGTGGTGCCGATGGAACGGCTGCCGCCTCAGGTGTCGCGCAGCTGCGGCACCAATTGGGTCGGTGCCGGCGGACACGTGGTGCATTACCCGCTGCGGCGCGGCGAGCTGATGAATTTCGTCGGCATCCTCGAGCGCACCGACTGGCAGGTGGAATCGTGGACGGTGCGCGGCACGACCACCGAACTGGCCAACGATTTCGGCGGCTGGCATGCCGACGTCCACGCGATCATTCGCAACGTCGAGGAGCCCTACAAATGGGCCCTGATGGTGCGTCCGCCGATGCCGCGCTGGTCGCAAGGACGGATCACGCTGCTCGGCGACGCGTGCCATCCGATGCTGCCGCTGCTGGCGCAAGGCGCCGTGATGGCGCTGGAGGACGGTCTCGTTCTGGCCCGTTGCCTCAAGGCCTATGCGGGCGACCACGTCACGGCGTTCGCCCACTACGAGGCGGCCCGCATTGCGCGAACCGCCCGATGCGTCAACGGATCGGCCGATAACGCGCAGCGATTCCATAATCCCAACTTGGCCAATGCGGCGGGCGCGGAAGCCTACGTGACGCGGGAGTGGCAGCCGGAACGGGTCAAGGAACGCTACGACTGGCTGTTCACCTACGACGCCACCGCG
>DATFWC010000345.1:0-7296 GCA_035259885.1 Xanthobacteraceae bacterium | reverse complement strand
AGAGCTCAAGGTCACGGGAATCGCGTTGTGGAAGACGATCCTGGTGATCGTGGCTCTGGCGCTGAGCGCCAAGGCCGTGCTCGGGATCGATCTATGGAGCCGGACGCACGAGATTTCGCTGGTGGTCCTGATCCTGTGCCTGAGCTTCTTCGTCGCGGAGAGCCACGTGAAGGAGAGCATCTCGCTGCGGCGGCTGGCCGCCGCCTTCGCGACGATGCCGCTGACCATGGCGACGATCCTGGGCCTCGCCATGGTATGGGCGCTCGGCATCGAGTTCGTGCTCGATGAGCTCAACTGGGCACACACGGCGACGGCCGCCAACGCGACCGTGCCGCCAGCAGTCCAGAAGGGCAGCACCATGCTCTATGTCGCGGCGGCCGCGGCGCTCACGTATCTTCGCATCTGCGGCGCGGTGGCGCTGTTCGTGGCGCTGCATGCATTCTGGCGCCGGCACCGCCCGCAGGCGGGGCTTGGGCATCCCGGCGACCGGCCGCTGGCCGCGCCGGTGAGCGATCACGCATAGGCTTCCGCTGCCGGCACGCGCGTGACGCGATGCGCCTGCAGGGCGGGCAGGACCTCGCGGGCGAAGCGGCGCACCTGCGCCAGATATTCGGCGTGCGGCAGCGCTCCGAGATTGATGTTGAGGAGCAGCGAGTCGGCGCCGACGTGCTCGGCCGTGGCGATCAGCCGCTCGGTCACCTCGTTGGCGGAGCCGAAGGCGAGATCCCCGCTCCTCACCTTGGCCTCAACGTCGGAAAAATTGGTCTGGCGGATCCTTTCGCGATCGAGCGCGACTTTCGCGCGGTTCTCCGGGCGCACATAGTCGTGCGAGGTCGCCGCGACATAGCCGGCCGTCGCCGGATTGACGCGCTGGCCGGGGCTCGAGCTGCCGTGATGCCACAGCACCTGATTGAAGTAGAGGAAGTACGGCGCGTACTGCTCGAGCGCCTGGGCCGCGTCATCGGCCACCCAGGTATCGGCCAGGATGCACAATTGCTGCGGTGAGATGCGGCGGCCGTGCTGCGCCAGCGAGCGCGCGAAGTGCGCGATCATGTCGTCGATCACGTCGCGATCGGTGTGGTGGATGGCGGCGCCGAAATTGCCCGCCGCCGCCCGCTCGATCGTTTCCTGGCTGCCGGTGAACGGGATCCAGATCGGCGGGTGCGGCCGCTGGAACGGGCGCGGCCAGATGGCGATGTCCTTGTACGACCAGAAGCGGCCCTGGTGCGTGAACACGTCCTGTGTCCACGCCTTGAGAATGACGTCGAGCGCCTCGTCGAAGCGCGCGCGCGACTCCGCCATGGGCACGTCGTAGACCTTGTACTCGCGCGGCACGCCGCGGGCGAAGCCGGCCATGAGGCGGCCGCCCGACAGGCAGTCGACCATGGCGAGCTCTTCCGCGATGCGCAGCGGATTGTGCAGCGGCAGCAGGTTGCCGAGGATGAAAAACTTGAGCCGCTTGGTGCGCTGGGACGCGGCCGCCGCCATGAGGTTGGGCGAGTTCATCAGCCCGTGCGGCGTGGTGTGGTGCTCGTTCAGGCCCACGCCGTCGTAGCCGAGCCGGTCCATCTCCTCCCACACGGCGAGATGCTCGGCATAGGACCGCGCCGCGATCGCCGGATCGAAATGACTGCCCGGCAGCGGCCACGGCATGAACCGATCCGGCTTGAACTCGTCGAAGTGCCGGTCGTAGGGAAGGAGATCGAACAGATAGATTTTCATCGATGTCCTGGATGATCACCCCGCCTTGGCGGCGGCACGCTCCGGCATGGGCGTGAAGAACATGAACACATTGGCGACCACGATGGTGAGCGCCAGGAAATAGAAGGTGGCCACCAGCCCATAATGATCGGCCACGATGCCGGCGATGAATGGACCGATGGCCGCACCGAGCGCCTGGATGCCGAACAGGAAGCCGACGCTGGTGCCGCCCATTTCCGGCGGTGTGGCGTCGAGCAGCCACGCCTGCAGCACGGCGCGGATGGCGAACAGGAAGAAGCCGAGCACGGCGATGAACACGACGAAGGCAAGCGAGCGTCCGGCCAGCGCCATGAACAGGAGCACCAGCGCTGACATCGCCATGCTGCTGACGATGATCTGACGCCGGCCCATGCGGTCGGACAGATGGCCGGCGATCGGCGCCGCGGCGAAGCCGGCCGCCTGCAGCGCGAACATGCAGGCGCCGATCCACACCGGCGCCAGGTCGAGCTCATGGGCGAGAAATAGCGGCAGGAAGGTGAGCAGCGCCATCTGCGTCATCGCGCGGAAGGCCGAGCCGATCGACAACATGGTGACTGTGCGGTTGCGCAGGAGCGTGGCGAAGATGCGCAGCATGGCGGCGCCGGAGCGGGCGACGCGCTGGCTGCCGGCAAGCTCGTCGCCGGGCTGCGGCCGCGCGAAATAGATCAGCAGCAGCAGCGCCATGAGCAGGCCGGGCACCACGTTGATCAGCACCACGTCGCGCCAGCTGAGCAGGTTGAGCAGCGCGCCGGCAGCGAGCGGCGCCAGCGCATCGCCGACATTGGCCGCCATGCTATGGAACGACATCACCAGCCCGCGCCGGGTGGGGAAGCGGTTGCCCAGGAGCGGGATCGCGGTCGGATGCCACAGGTTGTTGCCAATGCCGACCAGCGTGGCGCAGGTGAGCAGCTGCCAGTAGGCGTGCGAAAACCCCATCAGCAGGTACGGGATGCCGACCCAGGCAAGCGAGATTGCCATCAGCACGCCCTTGCGGCCGACGCTGTCGACGATCAGGCCGCCGGGCACGTTGGAGATCGCGCCCGCCACGAACTGCGCCGTGAGGATCGAGCCGATCTGCGCGTAGCTCAGGCCGAGTTCGCTGCCGATCAACGGCAGCAGCAGATAGAACGTCGCTGGGTACCAGTGGGTGAACGCGTGCCCGATGGAGATCAGCCAGACATCGACGAACGATCTCCGGGCGGCAATCTCGGCGGTCGTGGCGGTCATGAATCTCGCTGGCAGTCTGCCCGCTCGGCCGGCCCGCGGACAGCCGGAGCACGCGGAGGAATGAAGTGTCCTCCCTTACCGTGCGCGTGCGTCGCCTTCAATACTGATGCGCCGGCCCGGCCGGTGCCGTCTCACTGGGCGCCATGGCGCGCGGCGCCCGCATTCGTTTCACGCGCGAGGCCGCGCGGGCTCGTGGCCGCTGCCTCCTGCCGCACCGCCGGCTTCGGCCGCGCCGACGCCTTCACCACGCGGCCGCGCGAGTGGTAATAGCCCTTCGCGTAGTAGGCGACGGCCTGGTTGGCATTGCCGCCGGCCGCCCGGTAGGCACCTGCCAGGTAGCGCACCCCGTAGGTCAGGTTGGTCTCGGCATCGAGCAGGCCGGCGGCGGTGCCGCGGTATCCCATCCCCCGCGCAGTCGCGTGCTTGATCTGCATCAGCCCCATGGCGCCGCCGGCGCCGCGCGCCTGCGGATTGTAGCGGCTTTCGCGCACGATCACGCGGCGTACCAGGGATTCCGGCAGGTTGTTGGCCTTGGCATGGGCCGCGATCTGCTCGCTCAACGTGTGCTTCCTGACCTGGACCGCCTCGCTCGAGGCGGCCGGAGCCTTTTCCGCCGAGGCGGCGGGCGGCGTTTCATTCGCCGTGCCGGAGGCCTTGTCCTGGGGCTGTTCGATCGGCGTCGCGGGAGCCCGGTCCTGGGCCTTTTCCACCGCAGCGGAGTCCTTGTCCTGGGCCAAGGCAGGTTGCGCCAGCGCCAGGCAGGCGAGGCAAAGCATAAGCCGCCGCATGAGAATCCCCTCCGCGAAGCGGGCGGCTTGTGGCGGCCGATTCGGGCGAGTTTGCGGCTTTTGCAGCGAATGCGGGGACGGCGGGGGGCCCGGATGCCGCCCCGCATGGCTTCCACGCCGGGCCCGCATGGCTTCCGGTCGGTAAACACGGCCGCCGCAATGCCCCTCCCCGGCTTGGTCCGGCGTTAACGGCCGTTCACGTAGGGTCGGGCATCAAAACACGCCCGAGGGGCGCATGGACATCGTGCTGAAAGCAGTCGCGGCCTTGTGCGTGGGCGTGGCCCTGATGGCCGGCGTGCAGATGCTCGGCCTGCTGTCCGTCAAGCAGTACCTGATGTCGGATACCGCCAAGCGACCGGCGATGCCGGTCATGAAGCCGGCCTACACCTGGGACACCGGCAAGATGGCGACGGCCATTCCAAAGATGCCGCCCATCGACACCAAGGCCGGCGAGCGCGCCGCCCTTGGCGCCATCAACCGGCAGATCGACCTTCAAATCCGGGCGGGGAATGCGGTGCCGGGCCCGACTTTCCGCCACATGCGCTGAGGACTGCTGGTCCCCACGCGGTCGTCCCCGCGCAGGCGAGAACGACCGCGTGATCGATCCATCACTCGAAATCGGGATGCCGGCGGCTTGCCGCGTGCGCCATCGCCTGCGCCTCGACGAACACCTCGTGGATGAACTTCAGCGCCGCGACGACGCGCATTGGATGCGGCACCCAGGAATGGTGATGCGATCCTTGGTCAGTGTGAAAGGTGGACATGACGGACTCCTTTGCAGATGGCGGGAGGCGCGTTGCATGCGCGCCCGCGCTCATCGGTTGAACAGAAAGCGGCGCTCGATCTCGCGCTCGATGTCGTCGGTGATGCCGCCGCGCGTGGCGAGGTAGCGCGCGATCTCACGATCGGCGCGACGCTGCTGCGCGGTCAGCATCGCATCGAGCCAGCGGCGCCAGAGGCTGGGCTTGGACCGGGACAGCTGATCGGAAAGAGCGCGGTCGTGCGGAACGCGATCGAGGCAAGCATCATACGCCATGGTTCGTCTCCCTTTTTGGGTGACCCCAGGCGTTTCCGATTTTCTTGTTGTTGCGCCGGAAATAAGAAGAGTCGCCGCATACCGGCAGAGGGGGAATTGGCATATCCGCCATGCGGGCGATTCATGAACGCAGGCATGCCGTGTGGCGACACACGCGATCGGCCTGATTTTCGACACAGAAGCAAACGGCGGCAGTGTTAACCATGCGCGGCCTATGCTTACTCAACGCGCCGTGATGGATGACATTCACGACCTTGATGTCGGGGGCAGGTTGCACGCGGATGCAACGCGCGTGACGATCATTTGTTGATCCGATGACGTTCTTGCGATGCGCCGACATCTCGGCGCGACTTGCACCGTATGCTGACGCGACGTGGCGAGGGCCACCCACCTGGGTGCTGTTCGCCTGCCGGCAATGCGATAGTGTTGTGCGCCTTCGTGCCTCACGTGAGGCAGCACCTGTATGGAGTTCGCATGGCCAAGGGCTATTGGGTCACGGTCTATCGCTCGATCTCGGATCCGGACAAACTCGCCGCCTATGCCAAGCTGGCGCCGCCGGCGATTGCGCCGTTCGGCGGCCGCTATCTGGCGCGCGGCACCGCCGCAGTCGCCTACGAGGCGGGCCTGAAAGAGCGCATCGTCATCTCGGAATTCCCGAGCGTGGAAAAAGCCATCGCGGCGCACGACAGCCCGGCCTACCAGAAAGCGCTCGACGCGCTCGGCGACGGCGCAGTGCGCGACCTGCGGATCGTTGAAGGACTGGAGTAGAGCATCGTAGTCGACGTAACACATGGATCGCCGAGTCCGCTGCCATCCTTCGAGACGGTCGCTTCGCGATCTCGTCAGGATGAGGGCCTGAGCAATCTCGGTCCTCACCCCTGAGGAGCCGCCGAAGGCGGCGTCTCGAAGGGTGCCGCTCCAAGCGAGTCGCGGCTTTGCGAAAAGCAAAACGGCGGGCATCGGCCCGCCGTTCACGTTCATTGATCGGGACGCCGCTCAGTTGTCGAGGAAGCTCCTGAGCTTCCTCGACCGGCTCGGATGCTTCAGCTTCCTGAGCGCCTTGGCCTCGATCTGCCGGATTCTTTCGCGCGTCACCGAGAACTGCTGGCCGACCTCCTCCAGCGTGTGGTCGGTGTTCATGCCGATGCCGAAGCGCATGCGCAGCACGCGTTCCTCGCGCGGCGTCAGCGAGGCGAGCACCCGCGTGGTGGTCTCGCGCAGGTTCGACTGGATGGCGGCGTCGATGGGCAGGACGGCGTTCTTGTCCTCGATGAAGTCGCCGAGATGCGAATCCTCCTCGTCGCCGATTGGCGTCTCGAGCGAGATCGGCTCCTTGGCGATCTTGAGGACCTTGCGCACCTTCTCGAGCGGCATGGCGAGCTTTTCGGCCAGTTCCTCGGGCGTCGGCTCGCGCCCGATCTCGTGCAGCATCTGGCGGCTGGTGCGCACGATCTTGTTGATCGTCTCGATCATGTGCACCGGGATGCGGATGGTGCGCGCCTGATCGGCGATCGAGCGGGTGATCGCCTGCCGGATCCACCACGTGGCGTAAGTGGAGAACTTGTAGCCACGGCGGTACTCGAACTTGTCCACCGCCTTCATCAGGCCGATGTTGCCTTCCTGGATCAGGTCGAGGAATTGCAGTCCGCGGTTGGTGTACTTTTTCGCGATCGAGATGACGAGGCGGAGATTGGCTTCCACCATCTCCTTCTTGGCCTGGCGGGCTTCCCGCTCGCCCTTCTGCACCATCTGCACGATCTTGCGGAACTCGGAGATCTCCAGGCCGGTTTCGCCGGCGAGGCCCTGGATCTCGGCGCGGAACGTCTTGATGCGGTCCTTGTCGCGGGCGACGAAGTTCTTCCAGCCGCGCGCCGACAGCTTCGATACGCGGTTGAGCCAGCGCGGGTCGAGTTCGGAGCCCTGGTAATTCTTCAAAAAGTCTTCGCGCGCGACGCCGTGGCTCTCGGACAGGCGCATCAGACGGCCCTCAAGACCGACCAGGCGCTTGTTGATGTCGTAGAGCTGCTCGACCAGCGAGTCGATGCGCGCCTGGTTGAGCCGCAGCGACTTCACCTCGGCAATGATCTCGTCCTTGAGCTTCTTGTACTTGCGCTCCTGCGAAGGCGACAGCGACTCGTTCTTGAGCTTGTTCTCGATGTCCTGGTCCTGCAGGCGGCGCAGCTTCTTGTAGGAGTCGGCTACGCGGTCGAAGGTTTCCAGCACTTTCGGCTTGAGCTCGGCCTCGATGGCGGCGAGCGAAAGCGAATTCTCCATATCGTCGTCGTCGAAATCGGCTTCCCCGGGTGGGGGCTCGCTGCCCTCGCCGTCCTCGCCGTCGCCGCGCTCGGGCGCTCCCTTGAACGGGGTCGCCGCCGCGCCGCCGGCCGCGCCCGCCGGGCCGACGCCGTTCCAGCCGGCGCCCGGCGCCAACGGTCACGGCCAGGGCAACGGCCATGCGACGGAAGACGGCGGCGAAGAGGCCGCCATCGCCGACGCCGATCTCGA
>DATFWC010000344.1:0-13553 GCA_035259885.1 Xanthobacteraceae bacterium | reverse complement strand
ACCGCCGAGGACGCGGATCGCCTCGGCGAATTCGTCGATCTTCTTCTGCTCCTTGGCGAGATCGCCGGGCGATGCCTTCTGGTCCTGGGGCTTCTGGTCGCCGGCGCCCTGCGCCAACGCCGGAGCACCACCAGCCACAAGCAGCACCGCGCCGACCAAGGCTGAGAGGGTACGCATACGATCCAAAGCCATGAAATCAGCCGCCGTTTGACAAGCCCCCGTAATCAGCTTGGTAGACCTGGGGATTGGGCCCGTATTGCGGCGGGCCGCACGGCGTGGCATGGCCGAACCGAGCGAATTTGTCCAGCGTCGCACCGAATCTGCTTTAACGGCGGACAGCGGCTTGGACTTCGGAATCGAGGTGTGCTTGGCAGCACGGGGTGAATACGTCGGCTTGCTGACTTAGGCGCGCAATCGATCGATGCATTATCCTTACCCGTTAAGCCTGCTCGCCCTGGTCAGCGCCGCCATCGTCGCGACGTGGTGGTGGCTGGGCGCGCCGGTGCCCATGCCGGAAGCGCCGGTCGCGGCGGGCGAGAAGCTCTACTGCATCTCCTACGCGCCGTTTCGCGGCGCGCAGAGCCCGCTCGATCCGGCCACCCGGATCGATCCGTCTCAGATCGACGACGACATGGCCCGCCTCAGTCGCATCACCGATTGCGTCCGTACCTATTCCACCCGCAATGGCCTCGATCGCGTGGCGGAGATCGCCGAACGCCACGGCGTCAAGGTCATCCAGGGGATCTGGCTCGGCGGTGAGCGTGCACCCATGGAGCGCGACATCGCGGTGGCGATCGACGTGGCGAAGCGCTACCCGCAGACCGTGCGCTCGCTCGTGGTCGGCAACGAGGTACTGCTGCGCGGTGACATGACGCCGGGCGAGCTCGTCGACACGATCCGGCGGGTGAAGGCGCAAGTCGCCCAGCCGGTGACCTACGCCGACGTATGGGAATTCTGGCTGCGCTACCGCGAGGTCTATGCGGCGGTCGACTTCGTCACCATCCACATCCTGCCGTACTGGGAGGACTTTCCGATCGCCGCTCGGCACGCGGCGGCGCACGTGGAGTCGATCCGGGCCAAGGTGGCGGCGGCCTTTCCGGACAAGGAAATCCTGCTCGGGGAGACCGGGTGGCCAAGCGCCGGTCGCATGCGCGACGGCGCGCTGCCGTCGCCCGCCAACCAGGCGCGGGTGATGCACGACGTGCTCAACGTGGCGCGGCGGCAGGGTTACCACGCCAACCTGATCGAGGCGTTCGACCAGCCGTGGAAGCGGCGGCTCGAGGGCACGGTGGGAGGCCACTGGGGCCTGCTCGACGGCGCTCGCCGCACGCCAAAATTCACCTGGGGCACGGCGGTGTCGAACCATCCGGGCTGGCGCTTGCATGCGGCGGAAGGGGTGGCGCTCGCCGTTCTGGTGTTCGCGGCAGCCTTTACCGCGCGCCGCGCGCCGCTGCGTCAGTGGCCGTGGGCCGGCGTAGCCGCCATGGCGCTCGGCGCCGGGATCCTGGTCGGCTGGGCGATCGAGAACGTGCCACTCGAGAGCCTGACGTTCGGCGACTGGCTGCGCTCCTCGACCATGGTCGGCCTGGCGATCCTGGCGCCGCTGATCGCGGCCGCGGCACTGGCACGCGGTGTCTCGGTGCCGAGCTTCGCGCGCGTGCTGGGGCCGGCGGCGCTGCGGCCCAAGGGCGTTCTGGCTGTCGCCCTTGGCCTTGCCCTGCTCGTGCTCTGCGTCGTCGCCGTCCAGGTGGCGCTCGGGCTGGTGTTCGATCCGCGTTACAAGGATTTCCCGTTTGCGCCGCTGACTGCGGCGGCGATCCCCTACGGCGTACTCGCCTGCGTCGCGCCGCAAGGGCAGCGCGGCACCGTCGAAACCCTGTTTGCGGCACTGCTCGGCGCCTGCGCCGTCTATGTCGCGCTCAACGAGGGTTTTGCCAATTGGCAGGCGCTGTGGCTGGCCGCCGTGTTCGTGGGCCTGGCCGTCAGTCTGCTGCGGGTGCGGGACGCGCCAGGCTCAGCATGAGCAGGGCCACCGCCAGTGCGGACAGGCCGACATTGTAGAGCACGATGCCGAACCCGGCGGCGCCGACGCCCAGTGCGAGCAGGAGCCACGCCGGCCGGATCAGGTGGAGGACCGCCGCCGCCAGCGCGGCGATGCCGAACACCGAATGGCCGAACAGGGTGATGACTACCCGGCGGGTCAGGCACAGCCATGTGCCCAGGCCGGCCTCGCATGGGAGGCTCACGCTCGACTGCTCGATCACCATGTAGCGCAGGTAGAGCGCGTAGCCGAGCGACAAGAAGCCGACGATCAGCAGCACATTGGTATGGCGGGCGGTGGGGAGGAACAGGCGGGGCATGGCCCGGTTACGCCGCAGGAAGGGCAAAGGCGCGCCACGCCGCGCTGTCAGAACGTGATGAGCTTCGGGCGCGCCGTGCCCACGCGTCTTTTTCTCGAAGGTGCATGGTGGGCACGGCGCGACCCAATCTCATCAACCAGTTGAAGTCGCGGAGTAGCGCGCCTTGGCCCACCCTACAAGATCTAGCGCAAAGCAAAGCGCTGGCCGTCGAACACGGCCGGCTGGCAGGCGAGGCCGGCGGCCATCAGGGACGCGCACAGACGGGCCGCCGCGCCGGCATTGCTCAGCGGCCCCACCACGAGGCGCAGTTCCAGCCCGCCGGATTTCCCACCCTCGCGCACCGCCACGACCGGGCGCAGGCCGTCGAACAGCGCCGGGTGAGCGGTCCGCACCGACGTCCACAGCGCGCGCACACCGTCGAACGTCGGGCCGCCGCCGATGTCGACGCCGAATTCGGTTTTCGTAGCCACCGATCCGGCGGCCTGTTCGCTGCCGCTCAATCCGCTGGTTGCCGCCACGCCGGGCGCGGTGGCCAGCGCCTGCCCGGCACTTCCTCCCGGCAGCGCATTGGCGTTCGGTGCCGGAATTGCCGGCACGCCGGCGGCCGGCGGGATCGTGTTCGGCACCAGCGACCAGCCGGGCGGCAGGGTTGGGGCCGCGCTCGGCGGCGCCGCCGCGGCGCTCTCACGCGCAGCATTGTCGCGCATGGCGCCGTCGTCGCGTGGGATCGACCCGGTGACGTCGAGGTTGCGCTCCAGCGCCTCGATACGGCCGAGCAGGCGATCGCGGTCGGCGGCAAGCTGGCGCACCGCTTCGGCCAGCCGCCGGGTTTCGGCGTCGGGTTCGGCCGGCCGGGCGGCCGGCTCGGCCTGTCGGGAGGGCGCGGGCGGGTGTTGGGCCATCGCACCAGGGTCGCGGCCGCTGATCACGGCCAGCCGCTGCGTCCCGGTCTGGCTCTGCGCCGCCAGCGCCGCGACGCCGAGCGCCACGGCGGCAATTCCCGCCCACAGGAGGTGCCGTCCCAGCACCGAGTAATCCGGACTCTCGTCCTCGATGTCGATGTTGCGCGCACCCCGCGCCATCCTGGCCTCTCTGAAAGCGCCGAATCACGTGTGGCCACATTAGCAGAGTCCCTCAGGTCGGCTGGCGCGGGCGCCGCGCGCCCGTCATGACCGCACGGTTTTCCCCCTTTTCACAGGGTTGCATGGGTCGCACCGGGTGGAAGCGGAACAATATGCAGCCCTCGGTGGTCCGGGAGATGTGCCGTTCCAACGGAACCGCACATGCTCTAAGACGGCCGTGGTCGGAGATCAGACGATGAGCCTGCGGACTGCGCTGACCTTGGTGCTCGCGGCCGGCGAGGGCACCCGCATGCGATCGCGGCAGCCGAAGGTGCTACACGCCGTCGGCGGGCGGCCGTTGATCGCGCACGTGCTGGCGGCGGTCGGACGCCTGGGCGGCCGCACTGCCGTGGTGGTCGGGCCGGGCCACGGCGATGTCGTCGCGGAAGTGAAGCGCGTTGCGCCGGACGCGGAGGTCTTCGTACAGGCGGAGCGGCGCGGGACGGCGCATGCGGTGCTGGCAGCGCGCCCGGCGATCGCGCGCGGCGCCGACGACATCCTGGTGGTGTTCGGCGACACGCCGCTGATCGCGCCGGCGACGCTCGATCGCCTGCGCGGCGCGCTGGCGAACGGGGCAGCCGTTGCGGTGCTCGGCTTTCGCCCGGCCGATCCCACGGGTTATGGCCGGCTGGTGGTCGAGAATGGCCACCTCGTCGCCATCCGCGAGGAGAAGGATGCGAGCGCCGCCGAGCGCGCACTCACCCTGTGCAACGCCGGAGTCATGGCGCTCGACGGCCGCCACGCGCTCGCGCTGCTCGAGCGGATCGACGATCGCAACGCCAAGCAGGAATTCTATTTGACCGATGCGGTCGCGCTGGCGCGAGCGCAAAATCTCGCCGTGGTGGCGACCGAGACCGAGGAGGACGAAGTGCGCGGAATCAATACGCGGGCGCAGCTCGCCGAGGCCGAAGCCGTGCTCCAGCGCCGCCTGCGCGAGCAGTGGCTGGACGCCGGCGTCACCATGGTAGCGCCGGAGACCGTGTTCCTGTCTGCCGATACCAAGCTCGCCCTGGACGTGGTGATCGAGCCGCACGTGGTGTTCGGGGCTGGCGTGACGGTGGAGGAGGGCGCCGTGATCCGCGCCTTCTCCCATCTCGAAGGCGCCCATGTGGGCAAGGGCGCGCGGGTCGGGCCGTTTGCCCGGCTGCGGCCGGGTGCCGAGCTCGGTGCCGACGTGCATATCGGCAACTTCGTCGAGGTGAAGGCCGCCGTGGTCGAGGCCGGGGCCAAGGCCAATCACCTCGCCTATATCGGCGACGCGCGGGTGGGCGAAGGCAGTAATATCGGAGCCGGAACGATTGTGTGCAATTACGACGGCGTCGCCAAGCACCATACTGACATAGGCAAGGGTGCCTTCATCGGCTCGAATTCGTCCCTGGTGGCGCCCGTGAGCGTCGGGGCGGGGGCCTACGTGGCGACCGGGTCGGTGATTACCGACAATGTGCCGGCCGACGCCCTGGCCATCGCCCGCAGTCGCCAGACTATTAAGGAGAACCGCGCGTCCAGCTTGCGCAGCCGGAAATCCGCGGGCAAAACAAAGGCCAAGCAGGCCGCCGATTGACGGTCCCAGCGCCGCAAGTGGGATATAAAAAGCGCCATGAAACAAATAGTTGCTAGGGTTGGCTCGATCGGCCTGTGAGCAACGGCGGCGTTCAGCGGGAGCATCCATGTGCGGGATCGTCGGGATTCTGGGGACCGAACCGGTGGCCGGTCAGCTCGTCGACGCGCTCAAGCGGCTCGAGTACCGCGGCTATGACTCGGCCGGCGTGGCGACCCTGGAACGCGGCGCGCTGACGCGCCAGCGCGCTGAGGGCAAGCTCAAGAACCTGCAGACCCGGCTCGAGCGCGAGCCGCTCAGCGGCACCATCGGGATCGGTCACACCCGCTGGGCCACCCATGGCCGGCCGAACGAGACCAATGCCCATCCGCATGCCACCGACCGGGTGGCTGTCGTGCATAACGGCATCATCGAGAATTTCCGCGAGTTGCGCGAGGAACTGGAGCGCCAGGGCGCAAAGTTCACCACCGAGACCGACACCGAGGTCGTGGCGCATCTGGTCACGGCCGAGATGAACCAGGGCCGCTCGCCGGTTGAGGCGGTGAAGGCGGCGTTGCCGCGCCTGCGCGGGGCCTTCGCGCTCGCTTTTCTGTTCGCCGGCGAGCACGATCTCCTCATCGGCGCCCGCCAGGGCCCGCCGCTCGCGGTCGGCTATGGCGACGGCGAGATGTATCTTGGCTCCGACGCCATTGCGCTTGCCCCGTTCACCGACACGATCAGCTATCTCGAAGACGGCGACTGGGCGGTCGTGCGCCGTGGTGGGGCGGAAATCCACGACAGCGATGGCCGGGTGGTGAAGCGCGAGGTGCTGAAATCCAACGCCTCCGCCTTCCTGGTCGACAAGGGCAACCATCGCCATTTCATGGCCAAGGAAATCCACGAGCAGCCCGAAGTGGTCGGCCATACGCTTGCGCACTACCTCGACATGGCGCAGGACCAGGTCCGCCTGCCGAGCACGCTGCCGTTCGACTGGGCGAAGCTCGGGCGCATCGCGATCTCGGCCTGTGGCACCGCCTATTACGCCGGGTTGGTGGGGAAATACTGGTTCGAGCGGTTCGCCCGTGTTCCGGTCGAGATCGACATCGCCTCCGAGTTCCGCTACCGCGAGGCGCCGCTGAACCCCGGGGACCTGGCCATCTTCGTCTCGCAGTCGGGCGAGACTGCGGACACGCTGGCGTCGTTGCGTTATGCCCGCGACGCCAAGCAGCATGTCCTGTCCGTGGTGAACGCCCAGGGCTCGACCATCGCGCGCGAAAGCGACGTGGTGATGCCGACGCTGGCCGGCCCGGAGATCGGCGTCGCCTCGACCAAGGCCTTCACCTGCCAGCTCGCGACCCTGGCCTGCCTGGCGATCGCCGCCGGCCGCGCGCGCGGAACGCTGTCGGAACAGGACGAGCGCAGGCTGGTCCATGCCCTGATCGAGGTGCCGCGTCTCATGAACGAAGCGTTGCGCCTCGAGCCGCAGATCGAGCGCCTGGCGCAGGGACTGGCGAAGAGCCGGGACGTGCTCTATCTGGGACGCGGGACCAGCTTCCCGCTGGCCCTGGAAGGGGCGCTGAAGCTCAAGGAAATCTCCTACATTCACGCGGAAGGCTACGCGGGCGGCGAGCTCAAGCACGGGCCGATAGCGCTGATCGATGAACGGATGCCTGTGGTCGTCATCGCCCCCTATGATCGCGTGTTCGAAAAGACCGTATCGAACATGCAGGAGGTGGCCGCGCGCGGCGGGCGCATCATCCTGGTCACCGATCCCAAGGGGGCGCGCGAGGCCAGCGTCCAGTCGCTGCTGACGCTGGCGCTGCCGGAAATGCCGGCCACCGTCACGCCGCTCGTCTATGCGATCCCGGTGCAGCTCATGGCCTACCATACGGCCGTGCTTATGGGGACCGACGTCGACCAGCCGCGCAATCTGGCGAAATCCGTGACCGTGGAATAGAGCTGCCGGCACGAAACTTGTATAATGACAACCGCCGGGTGAAGGCGCAAAGCGTCAACGGAAGATGACAACAGACAATCCCGACCTGGTTCCGGCCGAGCCGACGGCCACCCCCGCCGCGGCGCCGCATCATCATGGCGTCGGCAGCCGCGTTCGCACCTATTTCCTCACCGGCCTGGTGGTGGCCGGGCCGGTCGCCATCACGTTCTACCTGGTGTGGGCGTTTGTGACCTGGGTCGACGACCTGGTCCGCCCCTTCATCCCGTTCGCTTATCGGCCCGAGACTTACCTGCCGGTCAAGCTTCCCGGGTTCGGCCTCATCATTGCCTTCGTGGCGCTGACCCTGCTCGGGTTTCTCACCGCCAACCTGGTCGGCCGCACCCTGGTCGAGATGGGCGAGCGCATTCTCGAGCGCATGCCGATCGTGCGGCCGATCTACCGCGGCCTCAAGCAGGTGTTCGAGACGCTGTTTTCCAAGTCGGGCTCGACGTTCCGCAAGGTCGGGCTGGTCGAGTTCCCGGCCCCCGGCATGTGGTCGCTGGTGTTCCTGTCGGCGCCGCCCGGCGCGGACATCACGGCACAGCTCCCGACCCAGGAGGAGCACGTGTCGGTGTTCATGCCGTGCACGCCGAATCCGACCACCGGTTTCTTCTTCTACGTGCCGCGGCGCGAGGTCATCGAACTCGATATCCCGGTCGAGGCGGCCGCCAAGCTGCTCATGACGGCCGGCATGATCCAGCCCGACGGCGATCCGCAGAAGAAGCTCGCCGCGCTCGCCGAGGCCGCTCGCATCGCCCAGAACGCCCGCGCCGTGACCGCCGCGAAGTAGCCGTCGGCAGACAATAACCAGCGGACAACATCGGGCCGTTCGCGGCCACTCATTCGCGCCTCTATTGTTTCGATGGTAAGAATCGGCAAGTGCTGGCGCCGTCGCGGCCGCCGGGTTGGCGCGCGGGGAGGACGTGATGGCCGAAAGCCCGGTGGTGCGGCTGGACGGCGTGCCGGACCACGTCGAGACGGTGTTGTCCGACTTCGTCGCAGAATTGAAGGAGACTTGCGCGGACGACCTCGTCTCGGTCGTGCTGTTCGGCAGCGGCGCCGAGGGCAAGCTGACGGCGGTATCGGACGTCAACGTCGTGGTGGTGCTGCGGGCGTTCGATCCCGACCGCATGATCCTGCTGCGGGACGCCTACCTCACTGGGCAGGCGGCCATCAAGCTCGGCGCCATGTTCCTGCTCGAGAGCGAGCTCGCGTCGGCGGCCGAGCTGTTTGCGCAAAAATTCGCCGACATCCTGCGCCGGCACCGGATCATCTTCGGCAAGGACGTGCTCGCGACCCTCACGATCCCGCGCGCGGCGGAAATCTTTCGGCTCCGGCAAGTTCTCCTGAACCTGACCCTGCGTTTGCGCGAGGCCTATGTGGCGCGCGGCCCGCGGCCCGAGCAGGTCGTTCGCATCCTCGCCGACATGCTGGGGCCGCTGCGCGCGGCAGCAGCGACGTTGTTGGAACTCGAAGGCGTCGCCAAGCCTGAGGCGAATGCCAGTCTGCGGTCGGTGGCCGCCGCCTTGGGGCCTGAACACGACAGTGCTGCCGCCAGCCTGTTGGCCGCGCATCGCGGCGAAGCTCTCCAAGGCCAGCCGCAGGCCGTGCTCGCCCAGGTGATCGCGCTTGTGACGGCAATGTCGCAGCGTGCGGCACGGTTGACGTGAGGCTTGCCATGAACCCGTTCACGCTGCCGGGACCGCAATTCCTCGTGTTCTACGCCCTGTTCGCCGCCGCGGTCCTGGTGGCGCTGTACCTGGCGCGACGATCCAATGAATCGGGCCGCCTGCCCAATCTCGAAACCAAGGATCCGTACCTGTTCGCGTGTCTCCGCGGTGGCCCCGCCGAGGTCATCCGCATTGCCACCCTCGGACTGGCCGACCGCGGGCTGCTCCAAGTGTCGGGCGGCACGGTGCGGATCTCGTCCGGCGTGAGCGCCGCGACTGGGTGGTCGGGCATCGAGAAACAGATCCTGGACTATTTCACCAAGCCTTCGACGATCGATGCGGCGGTTAAGGACACGCGCCTGCTGGACTATGTCAGCACCACGTACGAAGCGCGCCTGCGCAGCCATCGGCTGGTCCCGAATCCGATCGTGAAACGCACACGGCATTCGTATCTGGCTGCCGCGATCCTGGCCCTGTGGATGGTCGGCGGGATCAAGTTCTGGATTGCGTGGATGGCCGGCCGCAGCAACGTGGTCTTCTTGGTCGTCCTGATGATCGTGGCTGCAATCGCGGCTGTGAACATCGCCAATCCTTATCGCACCAGCCTGGGTAGTGCCTATCTCAGGAGCCTGCGCGGCCTGTTCTCGCAGCTGCGCAACCGCGCCGCCAGCATCCGGCCAGGCGGCGGATCGCGCGACGTTTTGTGGCTCACCGCCCTGTATGGCGCTGCGGCGCTGCCGCTCGGTACGTTCCCCTTCGCTCGCGACTTGTGGCCGAAACGGGGAGGCTCGGACGGTGGATCGTCGTGTGGCGGCGGGGGCGGCGGCTGTGGTGGGGGCGGAGGCGGCTGCGGCGGTTGCGGTGGAGGAAGCTGATGCCGGGAGATCGCGTCGGCCTGGGCTGGCGGCCGGAGCTTGCGGCCGGGATTTTTGATGCCCTCGACCGGATCGATGTGCTCGAGGTGATCGCCGACAATTATCTCGACGCCAGCCGGGCGCAGCGACGCGGGCTCAACCTGATAGCACGGGACGTCGCGGTCCAGATCCACAGCGTCGATCTCGGCATGGCCGGTTCCGAAGAAGTGAGCAGCAAACGGCTGGAACGGCTCGCGCGTCTGGTCCACGACGTCGAGCCGGAAGCGTGGTCGGAGCATCTGGCTTTCGTGCGCGCCGGTGACATCGAGATCGGACACCTGGCGGCGCCGCCGCGCACCGAGGCTTCCGTCGCCAATGCCGTCAGAAACGTGGAGAAGGCGGCGCGGATCGTCGGCTCCGTGCCGCACATGGAGAACATCGCCACGCTGATGCAGCCGCCCGGCAGCGCGATGTCGGAGCCGGCGTGGATCGCAAGGATCGTTGCGGCCAGCGGATGCGGGCTCCTGCTCGACCTGCACAACCTCCACGCCAACGCCATCAATTTCGGCTTCGACCCGCAGGACTTTCTTGACGAAATCCCGATCGCGAGCGTGCACGTCCTCCATATCGCCGGCGGACACTGGATCAGCTCGCCCGATGGCGGCAAGCAGTACCTGCTCGATGACCACCTCAACGAGGTTGACGAGCCGGTCTATGCGCTGCTGTCCGAGGTCGCGGCGCGCGCCATCCAACCGCTGACCGTCATCCTGGAGCGGGACGGCGCCTATCCGCCCATGCCGGTTCTCCTGCGCGAACTGGACGGTGCGCGCGACGCCCTGGCGCTGGGTCGGCGCCGCCGCATGGCCGAAGGGGAAAAGGCCCATGCCGGATAGGTTTGAACGCGTCCTGGCGCGGCTCCTGTCGGACGCAGCGTTCCGCCGCGAATTCCTGGCCGATCCCGGCGTGGTCGCCGCGCAGGAGGGATTGTCGGCGGAAGAAACCGCCACCCTGGCAACCATGCCGGTGCAGGATCTCGAGACGGCTGCCTGGAGTTTTGCCTGCAAACGCAACAGCAAGCAGTCACGTCTTCAGTCGCCGTGGTGGCGAAATTTGCTCGGCAGATCAGCGGCGACCGTGTCCTCACCCGCCAGTCGGAAGCGCATGCATAAGGGAACGTAGCCGCGACCGCAGCCGCGCGCGAACTTGGCGTAACCGTGCAGTCATGTTACGTCGGTACGCTGATGCCGTCGCGTGCGGGGGGTTGCGATGCCGGTCATCATCCTTGTCGTCAGCACCTTGGTGTTCTGGCTGATCTATTGGTTCGTCCAGATGGGCGGCGTGGATCGTTTCGTCGAGCTGGTCGCCCGGCGCCGGGACACCACGCGACGCGCCGAGGCGCGCGAGTCGGAGCGGAGCGCACCCTTGCGTGCGATCGATGATCCGCGCGACGCCGCCACGGTGCTGATGCTGCTCATCCCGCGTGGCGGCGATCCCACCCAGGCGCAAATCGCGGCAATCCAGGACACAATGCGCCGGGTGTTCGGCTTCGACCGCGATCTGGCCGAGCGCTTTACCCACGCGCGCTTCATTGCCGGCCGCGCCGACAGTTTTGAAGAGGCCGCGGGACTGTTCGCACATCTCTTCAACAAGCAGCTCACTGCCGCCGAACGGCGCGAGCTGATCGACGTGGTGGAGAAGATCGCGCGCATCGACGGGCCGTCCGACGGCCAGGCCGCTTGCATCGAGGTCCTCAAACGCCGGGTCGGTCTCGCGCCGGCCGCCTGAGGCGACCTCGCCACTTCATCCCGCCCGCAACAGCCGGATCGCCTCGTCGCGCTCGAACAGGTAGAGCAGGTGGCGCAGCGCCTCGCCGCGCGGCGAGGTCAGCGTGGGGTCGCGCGCCATGATGAGGCGGGCGTCGTCGCGCGCGGCTTCGATCAGGTCGCGATGCCGCTCGAGGCGGGCGACGCGAAAGCCGGGTAGCCCGCTCTGCCGGGTGCCGAGGACGTCGCCTTCGCCGCGCAGTCGCAGATCCTCCTCGGCGATGCGGAACCCGTCGTCGGTCTGACGCAACGTTTCCAGCCGCGCCTTGGCGAATTCCCCGACCGGCGGCTTGTAGACGAGCAGGCAGCTCGATTTTTCCGTGCCGCGGCCGATGCGGCCGCGCAGCTGGTGCAGCTGGGCGAGGCCGAAGCGCTCGGCGTGCTCGATCACCATCACGGTCGCCTCCGGCACGTCGACCCCGACCTCGATCACCGTGGTGGCGATCAGGAGCCGCGTTTCGCCGGTGGCGAAACGCCCCATGGCGGCATCCTTGTCGGTGCCCTTCATCCGCCCATGCACGATGTCGACCTGCTCGCCGAAGCGGCTCTTCAACACGGCAAACCGGTCTTCCGCCGCGGCGAGATCGGACACTTCCGACTCGGCGACGAGCGGGCACACCCAGTAGACCCGGCGGCCCTCGTGGAGCGCGCGGCCGACGGCCTCGACCACCTCGTTGAGGCGGCCGAGCGGGATCGTGCGGGTGTCGATCGGCTGGCGACCGGCCGGCTTCTCCTTGAGTTCGGACACGTCCATGTCGCCGAAATAGGTCAGCACCAGGGTGCGCGGGATCGGCGTCGCCGTCATCACCAGCACGTCGACGGCCTCGCCCTTGCGCGCCAGCGCCAGCCGCTGGTGCACGCCGAAGCGGTGCTGCTCGTCGACCACGGCGAGAGCCAGATCGTGGAAAGCGACGTCGTCCTGGAACAGCGCATGGGTGCCGATCAGCACGTCCAGCCTGCCGGCGGCGAGCTTTTCGAGGATGTCGGCGCGTTCGCGTCCGCGCTCGCGCCCGGTGAGGATCGCAGCCTCCATGCCAGCGGCGGCGGCCAGCGGGGCAATGGTGGCGTGATGCTGGCGCGCCAGGATTTCCGTCGGCGCCATCAGGGCGGCCTGGCGGCCGGCTTCGACCACGGTGGCGGCCGCCAGCAGCGCCACGACGGTCTTGCCGGAGCCCACGTCGCCCTGCAGCAGGCGCAGCATGCGCGCCTCGCCGCCGAGATCCGTGACGATGTCGTCGATGGCGCGGCGCTGCGACGGGGTGAGCGAATAGGGCAGGGCTTTCAGAATGCGCGCGCGCAGGCGGCCGTCGCCGCGGCTGCGCCGCCCGGCCGGCCGCCGCACATGGGCGCGCACCAGCGCCAGCGCCAGCTGGCCGGCGAGGAATTCATCATAGGCGAGCCGCGACCAAGCCGGACCCTCGGGACAGATATCGTCCGGCTGCTCCGGCCGGTGCACGCCGCGCAAGGCCTCGGCGAAGCCCGGGTAGGCGTGCGCCTTAAGAAAGCTTTCGTCCTGCCACTCGGGAAGCGCCGGCACCTTCGTTGCCGCCGCCGCAATGGCGCGCCCGACCTGCCAGGCGCTCAGACCTTCGGTCAGCGGATACACCGGGTCGAGCAGCGGCAGGCTGGCGAGGTCGGCTTCCGACACCACCCGGTCAGGATGCACCATCTGCGGCATGCCGTCGTAGAGCGCCACGGTGCCCGACACGTAGCGGCGCTCGCCGACCGGAAACAGCTTATGCAGGTAGTCTTTGCGCGCGTTGAAATAGACCAGGATGAGGTCGCCGGTCTCGTCGCTGGTGTAGATCTGATAGGGCACGCGCGGCCGGTTTGGCGGCGGCGCGCGGTGGCGATCCACCGTCACCGCCACGGTGACCACGCTGTCGAATGCGACGTCGCGCAGTTTCGGCCGCGCGCGGCGATCGATAACGTCCGACGGCAGGTGGAACAAGAGGTCGGTGATGCGCGGGTCCTCGCGCCCGAGCAGGCGGGCATAGTGCTTGGCCAGCTTGGGACCGACGCCGGGCAGCGTCGTCACGCCGGCGAACAGGGGATTGAGCACGGCAGGGCGCATCGTCTCGGCTCATATCTCCCGAACCGCCCGATTGTCATCCCGGACGGCGAGCGAAGCGAGCCGATCCAGGAACCACTTAACCCGGCGTTGCGGATTGACTCCGCGCGTTTCCATCATC
>DATFWC010000343.1:0-3505 GCA_035259885.1 Xanthobacteraceae bacterium | reverse complement strand
CGACTGCTCGGCATTGAGGCGCGGGTCGCACACCGTGTGATAACGGTCGTTGAGGTCGGCTTCCGTGATGGCGCGCGCGCCGCCCGTGCACTCGGTGACGTTCTGGCCGGTCATTTCCAGATGCACGCCGCCGGCGTAAGTCCCTTCCGCCGCGTGCACGGCGAAGAACGTCCTCACCTCCGAAAGGATCTGGTCGAACGGGCGCGTCTTGTAGCCGGTGGCCGACGTGACCGTGTTGCCGTGCATGGGATCGCACGACCACACCACGACCTTGCCTTCACGCTTCACCGCGCGCACCAGCGGCGGCAGCAGGTCGGCGCTCTTGTCGGCGCCATGGCGGCAGATGAGCGTGAGCCGCCCTGGCTCGTTCTCCGGATTGAGGAGATCGACCAGCTTCAACAGGCCGTCGGGGGTGAGCGATGGCCCGCATTTCAGCCCGAGCGGATTCTTGATGCCGCGGCAGAACTCGACGTGGCCATGGTCGGGCTGGCGCGTCCGGTCGCCCACCCACAGCATGTGACCCGAGGTGCAGTACCAGTCGCCCGAGGTCGAATCGACACGCGTCATTGCCTGCTCGTAGCCGAGCAGCAGCGCCTCGTGGCTGGTGTAGAAATTGGTGGTGCGGAGCTCGGGATGGCTGTCGGGATCGAGGCCACAGGCGCGCATGAAATTGAGCGCCTCGGAGATGCGGTCGGCAAGCTCCTCGTAATGATGCGACTGCGGCGAGTCCTTGATGTAGCCGAGCATCCACTCGTGCGCGCGCGCCAGGCTGGCATAGCCGCCGTGGGAAAATGCGCGCAGCAGATTGAGCGTCGCCGCCGACAGCCGATAGGCTTCGACCTGGCGTTGCGGGTCGGGCGTACGCGCCTGCGGCGTGAACTCGATGCCGTTGACGATGTCGCCGCGGTAGATCGGCAGCTCTTTTCCGTCGCGCTTCTCGGTCGGCGATGAGCGCGGCTTGGCGAACTGGCCGGCGATGCGCCCGATCTTCACCACCGGCGACGCAGCCGCATAGGTCAGCACGACGGCCATCTGCAGGAACAGGCGGAAGAAATCACGGATGTTGTTGGCCGTGTGGCTGATGGCGCGATGCTCGGTGAAGCTTTCCGCGCAATCGCCGCCCTGCAGCAGGAAAGCTTCGCCGAGGGCCACGCGACCCAGCGACTGCTTGAGATTCCTCGCCTCGCCGGCAAAGATCAGCGGCGGAAAGGTTGCTAGCTGCTGCTCGACCGCGGCGAGCGCCTGCGCATCCGGATAGTCCGGCATCTGGGCGACCGGCTTCTTGCGCCAGCTGTCGGGCGTCCACCGTTCGGGCATCAAAACCTCCGCACTCTCGAAAACCGGCGCAAATCCCTGAAACAGAATGGCGCGCCTCGCTTGCTCGCGGTTATACACGACCCGGACCAGAACGAGAACGGCTAACGGGGTAAGCCGAAATGGCGGAGATCCTGTCCCAGGACACGGTCATTCCAGCGCGCGACGGCTATCCGCTGGCAGCAACCGTGTTTGCTCCCCCGGCGCCGCCCCAGCGTGTCGTCCTGATCAATTCGGCGACCGCGGTGCCGCGCCGCATCTATCGCGGCTTCGCCACCTACCTGGCGGAACGGGGCTTTGCCGCCGTCACCTACGACTATCGCGGCGTCGCCGGGTCGCGCCCGCGCTCGTTCAAGGGTTTTGACGCCCGCATGCGCGACTGGGCCGCCCTCGACGCCACCGCCGCCATCGATCACATGCGCAACGTCTGGCCGGCGGCCGCGCTGACCGTGGTCGGCCACTCGTTCGGCGGCCAGGCGCTCGGGCTTGCGCCCAACAACAGCGAGATTTCCCGGGCGCTCCTGGTGGCGGCGCTGGCCGGATACTGGCGCCTGTTAGCCGCCCCGGAAAAGTATCGCGTCTATGTTCTGATGCGGTTCATCGGCGTTCCGGTCGCGCGCGCCCTCGGCTACGTGCCGGGCCGGCTCGGGATCGGCGAGGACGTGCCGCGCGGGGTGTTCTTGGAATGGACCGCGTGGGTGCGCAAGCCGCGCTATTTCTTCGACGACGCGACGCTCACGGAGCTGGAAAATTTTCCCCGCTTCCGCGGCGCCCTGCGCGCGATCTGCATGGCCGACGACCCGTGGGCCACGCCGCGCGCGGTCGACCTGCTGTGCTCAGGGTTCACCGGAACGACGGCGGAGCGCGTCGACGTGCATCCACGCGACGTCTCCGCCACACGCATCGGGCACTTCGGATTCTTCAGGATCGAGCACCGCGACACGCTGTGGCGCGACGCGGCGGACTGGCTGGCGATGTAGGGTGGGCAAATTCGCTTCTCGCAGCGCCGACGGTGGGCAACGGCGCTATTGCGAATTTGCCCACCATTGCAACGTCGAGTGACGCGCCGTTGCCCACCCTACGAAGCGAGGGTCACCGTCCCCATGGCGCGCATGGCGTCCATAAACAACCGGGCGCGCCGTTCTTCATCTTGCACGGCACGCAGCGGGCGGAGTTGAACGGCGGGCACATGCGGCCGGGAAATGTTGGCTCGCAAATGGCTGCTCTTCGAGCCGTGGCCGCATAGGCGGCGTCGCTGGCGAACACTCCCATGCACACCATGGCGCAAATTGCCCCGGTCACGAGTACACGCAAGGTCATGACAGCCCTCCTGTTGCCAAATCGTCAGCATGACACCTCAGCGGCGTGACGGCATCATGGGTCCCGGCCGGAGTCAACGCCCTCCAATGCCGAGTCAGGGCCATCGCTTCACTCGGCGGCCTCGCGGCCGTAACCCCGGGTCACCGTGCGCATGGTGACGAGCTCCTCGGCGATGGTCGGATGCACCGCCATGGTGGCGTCGAGGTCGGCCTTGGTGGCCCCCATGTGCACTGCAATGCCGACGAGCTGAATCATCTCGCCGGCATCGGGGGCCACGATATGGCAGCCGAGCACGCGGTCGGTGGCGCCGTCGACCACGAGCTTGAGCAGCACCGTGATGTCGCGGCCGGACAGCGTCGCTTTGAGCGGCCGGAACATCGTCTTGTAGATGTCGACCTTGGCGTAACGCGCCCGCGCCTCCGTCTCCGTCAAGCCGACCGCGCCGACCTCCGGCTCGCTGAACACCGCAGTCGGCACGTTGGTATGGTCGACCCGCGTCGGCCTGCCGCCAAACACGGTGTCGGCGAAGGCATGGCCCTCACGGATGGCGACGGGCGTGAGATTGACGCGGTTGGTGACGTCGCCGACCGCATAGATGTGCGGAACCGACGTGCGGGAATACTCGTCGACCGCGATCCCGCCAGTCCCGGCGCCCTTCACGCCCGCCGCGTCGAGGCCGAGGCCATGCACGTTGGGCGGCCGGCCGAGCGCGAACATGACCTGGTCGGCCGTCACCGCCATGCCGCCGGAGAGATGCGCGCAGTAATGATTCTTGATCTTCTCCACCGCGGCGACGATGTTGCCGGTGACGACGTGGATGCCGCGCTTCTCCAGCTGGTCACGCAGGTGCTGGCGCACATCGTCGTCGAAG
>DATFWC010000342.1:0-2374 GCA_035259885.1 Xanthobacteraceae bacterium | reverse complement strand
TGTGGACAGGGATAGCGACGATATGAACCTGGTCATGGGAAGCCCCTCATCGCGTAAGCGCGATGAGCAAAGCTTATTCGCACTGGGACGGCCCCTACGACTCAACACTGATTGCAAAACCCAGATGATCAACTGCGCCGGCTTTTGCCTTGCCCGCCATCATTTTCCGCGCCCGCATCCCGACCATGACCGGCGCATCGCAGCGCTCGGCTGGGCCGTGATGAACCGCGGCGTGCATCGTGGAGCGGGTCATACGAAACCATCCACATCCTGTGTTCAACCCCTGATGTCGGTGCCGTGTTCGTGCTAGCATGGCGTTCGGTGGTTGCACGCCGATCAGCGGGTGCCGTACATGGCGGGCAGGGCGGGGGAGCGCGCCAGAACCTGGGATGCCGGGCGGACCGCATCCGCCTGGCCAGTGGGGGTGCCGCGGGGTTTTGGCGACGCCGCCGAAAGCATCCGCACCTGGCTCGTCGCCGAAGTCGCGCCCGGCCGGCTCATGCCGTGGCTGCCGATCGCGTTCGGCACCGGCATCGTTCTCTACTTCACAGCCGAGCGCGAGCCGAGCCTCGTTGCGGCCATGGCCCTTTTTGTCGGCCTTGGCGTTGCCGCCGCCCTGGCGCGCGGCCGGGCCATCGCTTTTCCGCTGCTGCTGGCGCTCGCCGCGGTTGCCGCGGGGTTCGCCACGGCCACGCTGCGCAGCGCGCGCGTCGCCCATCCGATCCTGCCGCGGCCGGCGTGGAACGTGGCGGTCACCGGCTGGATCGAGGTGCGCGAGGAGCGCGCGCGCTCCGACCGCATCGTCGTCAAGGTGCATGGCATCGACGGGGCGCGGACGCAGGAGCCGCTCGAACGCGTGCGGGTCTCGGTCCGGAAGGGAACGGCGCCGCCGGTCGGCGCCTTCGTGGCGTTCAAGTCCAGGCTCGATCCGCCGCGCGCGCCGTGGCGTCCGGGCGGCTACGACTTTGCCCGCGACCTCTATTTCCAGAACATCGGCGCGACCGGCCTCGCGCTCGGCGCCATCCGGCGCGCCGAGCCGCCGGGGCCGCCGGGCGCGTGGCTGCGCTACGCGGCATTCATCGACGGCATTCGCAATGCCATCGATGCGCGCATCCGCGCCCATCTGTCCGGCGACACCGGCGCCATCGCGTCGGCCCTGATCACCGGCAAGCGCGACGCCATCACGGAGCCCGTCAACCAGGCCATGTACGATTCGAGCCTCGCTCACGTGCTGTCGATCTCCGGCTATCACATGGCCGTGGTGGCTGGCGTGGTGTTCTTCGTCGTGCGCGCGCTGCTGGCGCTGGCGCCCGCCCTGGCGCTGCGCCGCCCCATCAAGAAATGGGCCGCGGCGGCCGCGCTCGTCGCCGCCGCCTGCTATCTCCTCCTGTCGGGCGCCGAAGTGGCGACGCAACGCGCCTTCATCATGACGGCGATCGTGCTCGTCGGCGTGATGGTGGACCGGCCGGCGTTGACCCTGCGCAACCTGGCGCTGGCCGCGCTCGGCGTGCTCCTGATCGCGCCGGAGGCGGTGGTCCACCCGAGCTTCCAGATGTCGTTTGCCGCCACGCTGGCGCTGGTCGCGGTCTACGAGCGCGGCCTGCCGTGGATGACGGCGGGCGCCGACACGCCCCTCGGCGCCCGCGTCGCCCTGTGGGGCGGCCGCGAGATTCTCGCGCTGATCCTCGCCTCGCTGGTCGCGGGCCTCGCCACCACGCTCTACGCCGCCTACCACTTTCATCGCCTGGCGCCCTACGGCGTGCTGGCCAATCTCCTGGCGATGCCCGTGGTCTCGCTGGTCGCCATGCCGTTCGGCCTGCTGGCGCTGGTCGCCATGCCGTTCGGTTTCGACGGACCGTTGTGGCAGGTGATGGGCGTCGGCATCGAATGGATGATCGCGGTGGCGCTGTGGGTGGCCAATCTTCCCGGCGCGGTCGGCCGCATCGCCGCGTTTGGCGTGGGTCCGCTGCTGCTCTCGACCGCCGGGCTGGTCGTGGTCTGCCTGCTGCGCACGCCGCTGCGCTGGTGCGGCGCCGCCGTGCTGGGCGTCGCCATTCTCTGGGCGTTCCATCCGGCGCGGCCCGATGTCCTGGTCGGCGACGGCGGCCAGGCCTTTGCGGTGCGCGCGGCGGATGGAAAGCTCTCCGTCGTGAAGACCGGCCACGATACGTTAGCGGTCGGCGAATGGCTCAAGGCCGACGGTGACGCGCGCCAGCCCGGCAACGCCGGCCTGGCGGAAAAATTCGCCTGCGATCGGGCCGGCTGCATCGCGCAGCTGGCGGATGGATCGCTGGTTTCGGTGGTGGTCGCGCCGGAGGCGTTCGAGGAGGATTGCGCGCGCGCAAAACTGGTGCTGAGCCAGCGCACGGCGCCG
>DATFWC010000341.1:0-3164 GCA_035259885.1 Xanthobacteraceae bacterium | reverse complement strand
TGGTGCGCTCGAGCCTCTCCACCATGATTTGGATGCGCGAGAAGGGCGTGCGGTTCGTCCCCATCTACGGCCGCCAGGCCTTCAAGATCGGCGACAAGTTCAAATTCTGGGGCGGGCTGACGGTGGAGTCGTGGGGCGGCGGGCCCGGGCTGGTCGACAGCCTGAAAGCCCTCTGCCGCCGCAACGGCATCGAGATTTTTCACGATACGCGGGCGCTCAGCCTCATCTTCGAGGATTTCTGCGTCAACGGCGTGCGCGCCCGGCGCGGCAACCAGATCGTGGAGTATCGCGCTGGCGCGGTCGTGCTCGCCTGCGGTGGCTTCGAATCCAATGCCGAATGGCGCACCCGCTACCTCGGTCCCGGCTGGGAGCTCGCCAAGGTGCGCGGCACCTGGTGCAACACCGGCGACGGCATTCGCATGGCGCTGGACATCGGCGCTTCGCCGGCCGGCCATTGGTCGGGCTGCCACGCGGTGCAATGGGAGCGCAACGCGCCCGAGTTCGGCGACCTCGCGGTCGGCGACCAGTTCCAGAAGCACAGCTATCCCTGGGGCATCATGGTCAACGCGCTGGGCCAGCGCTTCGTCGACGAAGGCGCCGATTTCCGCAACTACACCTATGCCAAGTATGGGCGCATCGTGCTGGAGCAGCCGCAGCAATTCGCCTGGCAGCTGTTCGATGCGAAGGTCTCGCACCTGGTGCGCGATGAGTACCGCATCAAGCAGGTGACCAGGGTCAAGGCGAACTCGCTGGAGGGGCTGGCCGAGAAGCTGGAAGGCGTCGACCGGTGCGGCTTCCTCGACATGATCAGGGCGTACAACGCGTCGGTCGACCAGAGCGTGCCGTTCAACCCCAACGTCAAGGACGGGCGCGGCACCCGAGGCATCACGCCGCCCAAGAGCAACTGGGCCAACACCATCGACACGCCGCCGTTCGAGGCCTGGCAGGTGACCTGCGGCGTGACGTTCTCGTTCGGGGGTTTAAGGGCCAACACCAGCGCGCAGGTGCTGGACACCGATCTGAAGCCCATCCCCGGCCTCTATGCCGCGGGCGAACTGGTCGGCGGCCTGTTCTACTTCAACTATCCGGGCGGCACCGGACTGATGTCGGGTGCCGTGTTCGGCCGGACGGCCGGCACCTCGGCGGCCCGCGCCGTGGCGCGCACCCTGACGGCCGCGAAGTAGGATTGCACCCGCCGCCGAGAGGTGCTGCTGCGAGCATGCAGTCTGTAGGGTGGGCAAATTCGCCTGTTGCAACGCTGATGGTGGGTAACGGCGCGCGCGAATTTGCCCACCATCGACGCCGACATAGCGTCGTTACCCACCCTACGGAGTGTCGGCCATCCTTCGAGACGCGTGCTTCGCACGCTCCTCAGGATGAGGGCTGAGTGATAGGTGGATGGAAGGCGGCGGCGCCGAGCGCGCGGCCACGGGAGGGAGCAATACGGAATGGCGGACGAAGACGACAAGAAAAAGAAGGGCGCCCACACGCTCGCCGATCATGCCTATGGCGACGAACTTGCCCACGTCCACGACGGCGAGGCCGACCACGACCACGACCATTTCGAGGCAGACGGGCCGCTCGAGGAGAACCCGCTCTGGATCCAGGATCACGTGACGCTGGTGAGCGTTGGCATCGACATCGGCTCGTCGGGCACGCAGGTCATCTTTTCGCGCATCAACCTGCGCCGGCTCGGCGAGGACCTGACCAGCCGCTACTACGTCGTGTCGCGCGAGACGCTGTACCAATCGCCGGTGGCGCTGACGCCGTACCAGAGCGAGGAGCGCATCGCCGACGCGCCGCTCGGCGCCATCATCGATGCCGCCTATGCGGCGGCCAATCTGGCGCCGGGCGACATCGACACCGGCGCCGTGATCCTGACCGGCGAGGCGTTGCGGCGCGAAAACGCCGAGACGATCGCCGACGTGCTGTCGCGGCAGGGGGGCGAGTTCGTCTGCGCCGCCGCCGGCCACCACATGGAGGCGATGCTGGCGGGCTACGGGTCGGGCGCCGCGCGCGTGTCGAGCGACGCCCACCAGCGCATCCTGAACATCGACATCGGCGGCGGCACCACCAAGCTGGCGGTGGTCGACCACGGCCGCGTGGTGGCGACCGCGGCCGTGCACATCGGCGGCCGCCTGCAGGTGGTGGATGCGGATCAGCGAATCGTGCGGCTCGATCCGGCCGGGCAGCAGCATGCGGCGCGCGCCGGGTTTTTTTGGCACAAGGGCGACTTCGTCGATCCGGCCGCCATGGACCGGGTTGCCGAGGCCATGGCCGACGCGCTGGTGAGCGCCATCATGGCGCGGCCGCTGCCCGCGCCGATCGCGCAGCTTTACCTCACCGACCCGATCGACGATTTCGGCCGCATCGACGGCGTGATGTTTTCCGGCGGCGTCGCCGAGTACGTCTACGGACGGGAGACGCGCGACTTCTGCGACATGGGCCGGCGCCTCGGGCATGCCATCCGCCGCCGCATCGACGCCGGAGCGCTGCCGTGGCGGCTGCTGCCGGCCGGCGAGTGCATCCGCGCGACCGCGCTCGGCGCATCGGAATACAGCGTCCAGCTCTCCGGCAACACAAGCTACATCTCCGACCCCGGCAAGCTGCTGCCACGGCGCAACCTGCAGGTGCTGCAGCCGCAATTCGCCTGCCCGGACGCCATCGAACCGGACAAGCTCGCCGCTGCCATCCGGGCGCACGTCACCGCCTTCGACGTGCAGGACGGCGCTGACGTGGCGCTGGCGCTGCGGTGGCGCGGAGCGCCGTCGCACGCGCGACTGCTCGCCTTCGCCGAAGGCATCCGCCGCGGGCTGGCGCCCGCGATCGCGCAGGGCCGGCCGCTGTTCGTCATGCTCGACGGCGACGTGGCGCAGACCCTTGGCGCGATCCTGCGCGAGGAGCTCGGGGTCGAGGGCGATATCCTGGTGATCGACGGGGTGACGTTGTGGGATTTCGACTACATCGACCTCGGCCGCATCCGGCTGCCCTCGCGCACCGTGCCGGTGACCATCAAGTCGCTGGTGTTCAGCGCCGATCCGCGCGCGCCGCACGGGCACGGGCATGGGCATGGGCACCATCACCACGACCATGGCCACAGCCATGGGCACGATCACGACCACCCGACGTCATCGTGAGCGGGTCGCCCAGGCCGCGCAGGCCGC
>DATFWC010000340.1:0-2580 GCA_035259885.1 Xanthobacteraceae bacterium | reverse complement strand
CCCCGCGGGTAGGTTCGCGTGTATTTCGACACGCTGGCTCGCCGCTCGCCGCTTGTTTCGGCAGCCTGCCGGAGGCAGGGAACCGGGCTACGTGCCCTCATCCAACACCGCGCGCACGGCGGCGAACACGGCGCGGAACATGTCCGGTGTCAGCGTGCCGGTGTTCGTGTTCTGGCGCGAGCAGTGATAGCTGTCGAACAGTTCCAGGCGGCCGACTGTATGACGGGCGCCGTGGCCGAACGGGTAGGTCGAGCGCCGGGCGCCGAGCGCGGCCGTCACGCTGTCATGGGCGATGCGGCCGAGCGCCACGATGACGCGCAGGCGCGCCATGTCGGCGATCGTCTGTTCCAGGAATCGCCGGCAGGTGCGGATCTCCGCCGGCATCGGCGTGTTCTCCGGCGGCACGCAGCGCACCGCATTGGCGATGCGCGCGTCCACCAGGGTGAGGTCGTCATCGGGCCGCGCCTCGTAGCGGCCGCGGGCGAACCCAGTCTCGACCAGCGTGCGGAACAGGAGATCGCCGGCGTAGTCGCCGGTGAAGGGACGGCCGGTGCGGTTGGCGCCGCGCAGGCCGGGCGCCAGGCCGACGATCAGCAGGCGTGCATCGGCCGACCCGAACGACGGCACCGGCGCATTGAACCAGGACGGCTCGCGCGCCCGCACGCTGTGGCGGAAGGCGACGAGGCGCGGGCACAGCGGGCAGTCGCGCGACGGCTCATGCGAACCGGCGAGGTTCTGCGTCTCCTCGTTCGGCCGCATGGCATTTTTGGCATTTTTGGGCATGTTGCGTCACGCTGGACCTGGAGTGATAGGGGGAACGGGTTCGCGACTTGCGGCGCACGTCCGGGCGCGGGCTTGAAGCTGTCGCATGTGCCGCGTGCGCTTGGACCGCCCCTATGTGGTTGTGTCGGAAGGGCGGTTAGAATTTCATCGTCGGGCGCGTTTTCTGCGAAGGGGCGAAGGTTCGGGCCGGCGGCGCGTTCCCGTCAGTCGGCTCGCCACCCGGCGGGGCGGTACCCGGGCGGGGACATGCCCGGGGCGATCGCTCCGGTCAAGACCAGGACGTGTCGGGCAGCGATGCATCAAGTATAGCGGGGCGTGCGGCGCTTCTTCTTCTTCTTCTGCGTGGGCCTGACGCCGACCGTGACCTTGATCGGCTTGGACATGACAGGCGGGTCGTGCGGGACGTGGTTCTCGTCGCCGAACAGGAGCTGGAGCGTATGCCGTCCCGGCGACAGCGTGACCCGCGCTTCGGTCTGGCCGGCGCCGAAGTGCAGATGGTTGAAGTCGTTGGGGATCGGCTTGTCGAGCGGTGGCGAGGCCGTGTCGACCAGCAGGTGGTGGTGGCCGGTATTGGCCTTCTCCACGCCGGCCGGCGCGACGCCCATGTTGAGCAGGCCGAACCGGATGATCGATTTCGGCGCGATATAGCTGCCGTCCTTCACGTTGACGAAATAGACGCTGGCGTCTTTGGGGGAGGGGTGCCGACCCGCGGCCGCCGCGGCGCCCGGCGCCATGTCCACCACGGTCACGTTGATGCGCTCGGACATCACCGGCGGGTTGTGCGGGATGTGGTCCTTGTCGCCCAGGACCAGCTGCAAGGTGTGCTTGCCCGGGGTCAGCGTCACCTCCGCCTCGGTCTGCCCGGCGCCGAAATGCAGGTTGTTGAAGTCGTTCGGGATCGGCCGGTCGAGCGCCGGCGTCGGCGCGTCAACGATGAGGTGGTGATGGCCGGCATTCGGGCGGTCGAGGCCGGCCGGCGCCACGCCCATGTTGCGCAGCCCGAAATGGATCGTGGGCTTGGTCGGAAGCGTCGCGCCCTCTTTGATGTCGACGAAATACACGGCGGCGCCGGGAGTCGACGGCGTGGGTCCGCCCTTGGTCTGTGCCTGGGCGAGGTCGGACACGACTGCCGCGAGCAGCACCTGCCCGGCCAGTATCGTTGCGCGGCCGATCCTGAGCTTCATTCTCCCCTCCTGAGTCCCTGCGCCAATCTTTGCTCTTGACCCGGCGCGCGCCGTCGTGCCCGGCCGCGCAGCAGCGGAAATTTTGGCGGAGATTTGACTTCCGAATCTCGCCCGACGCAAGCCCTGAAGAAGCGAATGGCGAACAGCGAATGGCGAATAGAAGGAGGCTATGGCCTGCTCCCCAATTCGCTATTCGCCATTCGCTGTTCGCTAGTCTTCGAATTCGTCGTCGGCGCCGGCGCCGGCGCGCTGCGGGGCGATACTGCGCTGGAGGAACTGTGGCGTGTGCTGGCGCTCGCGCGGCTCGCGCGGCTCGCGTGGCTCGCGTGATGCGCGCTCGGCCGGATCGCGGCCGATCTTCGGTTGCAGCTCGATGATGTCGACGAACTGGTCGGCCTGGCGGCGCAGCTCGTCGGCCACCATGGGGGGCTGGGTGGAGATGGTCGACACCACGACCACGCGCACGCCGCGACGCTGCATGGCCTCGACCAGCGAGCGGAAATCGCCGTCACCGGAGAACAGCACCATCTGGTCGATATGCTCGGCGATCTCCATGGCATCGACGGCAAGCTCGATGTCCATGTTGCCCTTGACCTTGCGCCGTCCGGTCTGA
>DATFWC010000339.1:0-3943 GCA_035259885.1 Xanthobacteraceae bacterium | reverse complement strand
CCCGCAATCACGCCCGCGCTGGTCGCCGACCATGGGCTTAAGCCGGACGAATACGATCGCATTCTCAAGCTGATCGGTCGGGCACCGAGCTTCACCGAGCTCGGCATCTTTTCCGCCATGTGGAACGAGCACTGCTCGTACAAGTCCTCGAAGGTCCATCTGCGTACCCTTCCGACGAAGGCGCCCTGGGTCATCCAGGGCCCCGGCGAGAACGCGGGCGTCATCGACATCGGCGACGGGCTTGCCGCCGTGTTCAAGATGGAGAGCCACAACCACCCGAGCTACATCGAGCCCTACCAGGGCGCGGCGACCGGCGTCGGCGGCATCCTGCGCGACGTCTTCACCATGGGGGCGCGGCCGATCGCCTGCCTCAATGCGCTGAGCTTCGGCGACCCGACCCATCCGAAGACGCGCCACCTCGTGTCCGGCGTGGTGGCCGGCATCGGCGGCTACGGCAATTCCTTCGGCGTGCCCACGGTCGGTGGCCAAGTGCGCTTCCACACGCGCTACGACGGCAACTGCCTGGTCAATGCCTTCGCCATCGGGCTCGCCGAGCGCGACCGGATTTTCTACGCGGCGGCGAGCGGCGTCGGCATGCCGATCGTCTATCTCGGCTCAAAGACCGGCCGCGACGGCATCCACGGCGCCACCATGGCGTCAGCCGAGTTCGGTGCGGATTCGGAGGAGAAGCGGCCGACCGTGCAGGTCGGCGACCCGTTCGCTGAGAAGCTCCTGCTCGAAGCCTGCCTGGAGATCATGGCCAAGGGCTGCGTCATCGCCATCCAGGACATGGGCGCGGCCGGATTGACCTGCTCGTCCGTCGAGATGGGCGCCAAGGGCGATCTCGGCGTCACCCTCGACCTCGATCAGGTGCCCTGTCGCGAAACCGGCATGACAGCCTACGAGATGATGCTGTCGGAGAGCCAGGAGCGCATGCTCATGGTGCTCAAGCCGGAGAAGGAGCAGGAGGCCGAGGCGATCTTCCGCAAATGGGGGCTCGATTTCGCCGTGGTGGGCGAGACCACGCCGACCCGGCGCTTCCTGGTGCGCCACCGCGGCGACACCATGGCCGATCTGCCCATCAAGGAACTCGGCGACGAGGCGCCGGTCTACCGCCGGCCGTTCGTGGAAACGCCCAGGCAACCCGTGATCCGCGCCGCCGACGTGCCCGCCCCGGCGCCGATCGCCGATGCGCTCGAACAGCTGATCGGCACGCCCGATCTGTGCTCGAAGCGCTGGGTGTGGGAGCAATACGACCACGTCATTCTGGGCAACACGGTGCAGCGGCCGGGCGGCGATGCGGCCGTGGTACGGGTCCTCGACGGGCCCAAGGCGCTGGCCCTGACCACCGACGTGACGCCGCGCTATTGCGAGGCCGATCCGTTCGAGGGCGGCAAGCAGGCGGTGGCCGAAGCCTGGCGCAATCTCACGGCGGTCGGTGCCAGGCCGCTGGCGCTCACCGACAACCTCAACTTCGGCAATCCAGAGCGCCCGGAGATCATGGGCCAGTTCGTCGGCTGCATCCGCGGCATCGCGGAAGCCTGCCGCGCGCTCGATTTCCCGGTCGTGTCGGGCAACGTGTCGCTCTACAACGAGACCAACGGTCGCGCCATCCTGCCGACGCCCTCGATCGGTGGCGTCGGCGTGCTCGACGATTTCACCCGCTCGGCCAGCATCGCCTTCAAGGGCGAAGGGGAGGCGATCCTGCTGCTGGGCGAGACGCAGGGCTGGCTCGGCCAGTCCCTCTATCTGCGCGACATCTGCGGACGCGAGGAAGGCGCGCCGCCGCCGGTCGACCTCGCGGCCGAGCGCCGCGCCGGGGACCTCGTGCGCGAGCTCATCGCAAAAGGCCTCCCCACCGCCATCCATGACGCGTCGGACGGCGGGCTGCTGGTCGCGCTCGCCGAGATGGCCATGGCGTCGGGAATTGGCGCCGAGCTTGGCGCGCCGCCGGCGGAGAGCTTTCCGCATGCCTTCTGGTTCGGCGAGGATCAGGGCCGTTATGTCCTCACCGTACGCCAAAGCGACGCCGAAAGAGTCATGCAGGCCGCAACGGCGGCTCACGTTCCGCTGCGGCGGCTCGGCGTAACGGGCGGGGCTGCGTTGACGATTCCGGGCGAGCGCGCGATGCTTGTGGCGAATCTGCGGGAGCGCTTCGAAGCTTGGCTTCCGCGCTACATGGCCGGACGAGAGCCATAACGGTCAGGAGCAGGCCGCCATGCCGATGCAGCCCGACGAGATCGAGCGGCTGATCAAAAGCCGAATCCCGGATGCCGAGGTGACGATCCGCGATCTCGCTGGCGACGGCGACCACTACGCCGCCACCGTGATCGCCGCCTCGTTTCGCGGCAAGTCGCGGGTGCAGCAGCACCAGATGGTCTATGACGCGCTGCGCGGGCAGATGGGCGGCGCCCTGCATGCGCTGGCGCTACAGACCGGCGTGCCGGAGGCATGAATCGATTGAAGGGCTCGGGCGGGTCTCCTATCGTGCCGGGAGCGGCGGGGGACCCATGCACAAACGCGGCTTGTCGACGGGCGCCTGGCTGGCGCTGAGCATCACCATGGCGGCGGCACAATCCACCTCGCCCAACGGCGTGAAGACTCTGTCGCCGGAGGGAGCCATCAAGCCGACCGGAACCTGGAGCCTGGGCACGCGCGCCGGCGATTTCGTTTTCGTCGCCGGCATGCGCGGCATCGACCCCACGACCAATACGCTGGTGGCGGGCGATGAAGCCCGCATCCGCCAGGCCTTCCTCAACATGAAGCTGATCGCCGAATCGGAGGGAGCGAGCCTGAGCGACGCGGTGCGGCTCGTCGTCTACGTGACCGACATGTTCCGCTTCCGCCCGCTGGTCAACAAGGTGCAGGAGGAGTTGTGGGGAGCCGGGCCTTATCCGCCGCGCACCATCATCGAGGTCGACCGCCTCAATCAGGACGACATTCTGGAGGTCGAGGGGACCTTCTATGCGCCTCGAGCGCGATGACGATTCGCAGAAAGCCATCTCGCTCTAGCTCATTGTTGGAGCATGATCTTTTCCTGAAACCGGTTATCCGCTTGTCCGATCTTGCTCCAACAAATAACCGGCAAGGGGCCTTGGGCTGCGGGGCGCTCGTGCGCTACATATATGTCAGGGACAGGCGGCTGGCCGCGGGCGCCGCGGCCAGAAAAGCTTGGCGAAAGGACGAGAGATGAGCATCGAGCAGTGGATCGACAACGAGGTCAAAGGTAACGACGTGGTGCTGTTCATGAAGGGCACGCCGCAGTTCCCGCAGTGCGGATTCTCCGGCCAGGTCGTGCAGATACTCGACTACATCGGCGTGCCGTACAAAGGCATCAACGTCCTCGAGTCCGATGACCTGCGGCAGGGCATCAAGGCCTATGCCCAGTGGCCGACCATCCCGCAGCTCTATGTCAAAGGCGAGTTTGTCGGCGGCTGCGACATCATCCGCGAAATGTTCCAGGCGGGCGAACTCCAGGGGCTGCTCAAGGAGAAGGGTCTCCCGGTGAAAGCCGAAGCGGGGGCCTGAACGGCCCTCCCGCAGGTTCATGGGCAGCGTCACCGTCAACCGCACGGATTCTTCCGCGCAATTCGCATTCGGCGAGAACTGGGCGAGCTACGCCTCCCTGGTCGATGAGGATCGGCTGAACGAGGCGGAGCGTGGCATTGTTCGCCTGCTCGGGCCGGACGCCCTGCGCGGGCACAGCCTGCTCGACATCGGCTGCGGCTCCGGCCTCCATGCGGCGGCAGCCGCACGGCTCGGCGCCGCGCGCGTGATCGCCGTCGACATCGATGCGCGATCGGTCGAGACGGCGCAGGCTTTGCTCAAGCGGCATGCGCCACAGCTTGCTGCCGAGGTTCGCCAGGCCAGCGTGTTCGACCTCGATCCGGCGCAGATCGGGCGCTTCGACGTGGTCTATTCCTGGGGTGTGCTTCACCACACC
>DATFWC010000338.1:0-6620 GCA_035259885.1 Xanthobacteraceae bacterium | reverse complement strand
CGGCTGCGGCACCGGCAGCCTCGCCTGCACCATGGCGGCGCGCTGGCCCGGGCGGCGCATCGTCGGCGTCGATTCATCCGAGGCGTTCCTCGCATTTGCGCGCTCGCGCGCCGCTGGCCCGGTCTTCGACCTCGGCGATGCGACCATGCTGCCCTACGACGACGCTGCGTTCGAAGGCGCGGCGACCCAGCTCGTGCTCAATTTCATTCCCAATGCCGAGGCCGCAGTCGCCGAGATGCGGCGGGTGACGCGGCGCGGGGGCATCGTGGCGGCCGCGGTCTTCGATTTTCGCGGCGGCGCCGTGTTCCATCGCTTGTTCTGGGACACCGCAGCGGCGATCGATCGCGAGGCGGTCGACCGCCGGGCGCGGCTGTTTTCGGCAAGGCCGGCGCTTCCCGGCGGCCTGCGCGAATTGTTCGCTGCCGCCGGGCTCGAGCGGATCGACGAGAGCCTGATCACGATCCGCATGGACTACGCGAATTTCGACGACTACTGGCGTCCGCTGCTGGGCGGCCAAGGCCCGGTCGGAAGCTATGTCGCAAGGCTGGCTGGCGACGGACGGGACCGGTTGGAGGCGGCGGTGCGGGCGGCCTATTGCGCCGGCGCGCCCGACGGACCGCGCGCGATGTCGGCGACCGCCTGGGCGGTGCGGGCGATCGCACCGTAGAGCCGTTCACGCGGGCCATGGCGGTGCTCGCGGCAGAGCACATTCCGGTCCGTCATTGCACCTTGAGCTTCGCCTCGTCGATGATCCTGCTCCACTTGGCGATGTCATTCCTGATGTAGGCGGCGAATTCGGCCGGATCGGTGCCGGCAGGTTCGAAACCGATGGCGTCGAATTTTGCCTTCATGTCCGCCGTGCCGATGATGTCGGTGATCTCGCGATGGAGAAAGCTGGTGATCGGCTTCGGCGTTGCCGCCGGAACCAGGACGCCTTGAATGGTCTCGGATACGTGGGCCAGGCCGAGCTCGGTCAAGGTAGGTACGTCCGGCAGTGCCGACGAGCGGTGCTTGCTGGTGACCGCCAGCGCGCGCAGCCTGCCGGCCTTGACCTGGGGGACTTGTGAGGAAAGCGCGGCAAACACGATGGGCGTGTGGCCCGGTACGGCGGCAGCCACGGCCGGCCCGCTGCCATTGAAGGGGACGTGCACGAGGTCGAGCGCGAAGGACAGCCTGAACAGCTCGCCGGACAGGTGCGATGTCGTGCCCGCGCCCGGGGAGGCATAATTGTATTTGCCGGGATTGGCTCTGATCAGCTCGACCAGCTCGCTGACGGTCCTGGCAGGAATCGAGGGATGCACGCTCAACAGGTTCGGCGTCACGGCTGCGAGGGTGACCGGCTCGAAATCCTTGATGGGATCATACGGGACCGTCGCATACAGGCTGGGATTGACTACGAAGCTCGAGCTGACGAACAGGATCGTGTACCCGTCCGGATGGGCGGAGGCGGCCTGCCCCATGCCCATGTTACCGCCAGCGCCGGGAACGTTCTCGATGTAGAACTGTCTGCCGGTCCGCTCGGACAGTTTCTGTGCCATCAGCCGCGCCATGATGTCGGTGGGGCCGGCCACCGCGAACGGCACGATCACGCGCACCGGCCGGTTCGGGTAGTTGCCCGGCGCTTGTGCCGTGGCAGCGGTGTACCAGCACACGGCACACGCGATCAGCGTGCCGACGACGATCAGCGTGCCGATGATGGAACGTCCGCGACCGCGGGCAGCGATCCTGGAAGCGACCGCTGTAACCCGGGAGACCGTTACGCGGACGATCATGGCGAGTCGACCTGTGCGCTGGTGAGTCCAGTGCCGGTGGGCAGGACCGCGAAAGGTCATCGCGACGTGGTCGCAATCGTGAGCGACGGGCACGAACCTTGGCACAAGGCGGCGGCCTCGTCCATTACAGGAACGGCGTCTTTTACACGCTCGTCGCGATGATGTTGAATGCCCTCGACGCCTCGGTACCGGGCGGCGCGAAACCGCTGGGCTGACCTTGAATGCGTGTCGACCCTGCAAGGGCCTGAAAGACGGGCGGCGATTGGAACGATGCTTTAGCGAGGCGATGCCATGGCCGACAAATCTGTCGCGGACAGGAAGCAGACGCCGTGGGATTGGATGAGCGAGGAGGAGGCACGGCTCCTCGGCGACGTCGTGCTCCGGCCGGAAGAGCAGGCGCGATGGTGCAAGGCGATGGTGTTCGGCACCTTGCCCTATATGTGGCGCGAGAAAGCGCCGGTAGTGCGCCAATTGGCATACGACAAGCTGGAGCTTCGGCGCGGCGATCGCGTTCTGTTGATCGGCGAATGCCTGCGCGTTTGCGGATTTGTCGACGATATCCGCGAGCAGATCGGTCCGTCCGGCGATATCCACGAGATCGACATCACGAACGAGGCGCGAAGCGCCTACGTGGCGGGAAGGCGCGGCCGCGGCGGGCAACTGGCGACCTGGCCGTGGCAGTACACGAAAAATCTTCCGCGACAGCATTTCGACAGCGTCGCCGTCATGCAGGCCACGCAGCATACCGACGACTGGGCGGAAACAGGCCGGGAACTGCTGCGCGTGTTGAAGCCCGGCCGGCCGATCGTGGTGGCCGAGATCACGATCAGCCCGCAGCTGCGAATGAAGGCGCAATCGGACATTCACATCGAAGCGTGGATCGAGAAAATCTTTTCGCGCATCGGCTGGCCGCTCGACCAGACCCCGTATTACAGCCTGAACGACTTGCTCGCTGCGTTCGACGGTGTCGTCAGTGCGCCAGAGACCTTCAGCTGGCGCGGAATCGAGCTGTTCTGGGCCCGCAACAAGTGAGCCAACGACGCCGGGCGGTGCTCGTCGCAACTGCCGGCGCGGCCGCTCATGCGCGCGCGCCGAGCGTCCGCTTGGCCGCCGCGGCGATCTTGGCGGCGTCGGGCGTCACCGCGGCCTCGAGCGGCGGGCTGTAGGGAACCGGCACCTGCGCGCGGGTCACGCGCACGACCGGCGCCTGCAACAGGCCGAAACCGTGCTCCGCCACGACGGCCGCGATTTCGGCGGCGATGCCGCAGCGCAGCGGGCATTCATCGACGACGACCAGCCGGCCGGTCCGCGCAACCGAATTGAGGATCGTGGTCTCGTCGAGAGGCGCGAGGCTGCGCAGGTCGACCACCTCGGCCTCGATGCCCTCTTCGGCGAGTGCGGCCGCCGCCGCCAGGCTCAGCTGGGTCATGAAGGAGTTGGCCACGATGGTCACGTCGCGACCGCTGCGCTTGATCTCGGCCTGGCCGATGGGGATCGACTGCTTCTGCGCCGGAACATCGGACTCGATGCCGAGCAGCTTGGCATGGCTGACCACGACCGTTGGGTTGGGACTCTGAAAGGCAGCGCGCACCAGGCCGTAGACATCGGCCGCGGTGGCCGGCGCCACGATCTCCAGCCCGGGGGCGTTGCATAGCATCGATTGCGGGCTGTGGCTGTGTTGCGCCGCGCCGCCGCCGCGCACGCCGTGCAGGAGATGGAATGTGACGGGCACCGGGATGCGGCCGTCCGACATGTAACAGCTGATCGCGCCTTCATTGACGATCTGCGACCAGGCCAGATAGGGGAAGCTGCCGGTGCCGAGATCGACAAACGGACGCACGCCGGCCATGGCGGCGCCGATGCCGGTGGCGGCGGCGCCTGCTTCCGCGGTCGGCGGATCGGCGATGCGGTCGTGAAAGGCTTTGCGCACGCGCTCCATCAGGTGACGCTGCGGGCCGAGGCCGAGCACGTAGCTGCCGATCAGGCTGACGCGCGGATCCGCCGCGAGACTGTCGTAGAGTGCATCGACGAGGGCCTCTGCGTAGCTTTGCCTGGGCATGGATGCGGCTCCTTCAGGCGAAGACGCGCGCGAAGGCGGTCTCGGCCGCGGGGAAAGGGCTTGCGAGCGCGAACTTGACGGCGTCCGCGATGCGCTGGCGCGCGGCGGCGTCAAGCGATGCGATGCGCGCGGCGGCGCCGCCGTCGTGGCTCGCGAGCGTGCGTGCCAGGCGCAGCACCGGATCGTGGTGCGAGAGCCAGTCGGCGTGCTCGCCACCCGGCGCGAACTCGCCGGTCGCAATGCGCATGTCGGTCGGGCCGGTGACGGGTTCGGGCCACAGCGGGTTGTTGCCGGGCCAGCGCCTGGTGACTGCCTCGAGGAAAACCGGGCCCTGCCCGGACCGGCACAACGCGATCGCCTCGCTGGCCGCGGCGTGCACGGCGAAAACGTCGGCGCCATCGACCCGCATGGTCGCGATATTGACTGACTTGGCGATGCTGCAAAGATCGCTGCTGGCATGCACCAGCGTCGGATATCCCTGGCCCGGTGCCCACGAGCCGGTGCTGTTGTTTTCGCAGATGAACAGGACGGGCAGACGCCACAGCGACGCGATGTTCAGCGCCTCGAAGCTGACGCCTTCTTCCAGCGCCCCGTCGCCGAAGAAGACGGCCGAGAGGGCGCCTTCCTGGTGCTGACGGCAGGCATAGCCGCCGCCGACGCCGAGCGAGATGCAGCCGCCAACGATGCCCGAGGTGGAGAGAAACCCGAGCTCGGGATCGCCGAGGTGAAGCGTGCCGCCGCGCCCGCCGTAGAGCCCCGAGGCACGGCCAAGAATCTCCGCCATGGCGCGGCCGGGATCGCTGCCGCGCGCGAGCACATGACCATGATTGCGGTGGGTCGTGGCGATGCGGTCCTTCGGCTCGAGCAGCGACATCACGGCGACGCCGGTCGCCTCCTGCCCGATATAAAGGTGGTAGTGCCCGACAAATTGCTTGTCATTCGATAGCTGCAGCACCGCCTCCTCGAACCGCCGGATCAGCAGCATTTTTTCCAGCATGGGCCAGGCAAGGTCTGCGGACAGTTTTTGCGACATGGCGGCGCCTCTCATTCGCGAACACGGCCGATCGGTCCCGGGCCTATAATGCGGCTCGCAAGCATGCGGAGGAAGCCGACGTGAGCGAGCCCTGGCCCGGCATTCTGGCGATTTTCAACAATGTTGCGCCCGGCCGCGAGGCCGAGTTCGAGACGTGGTTTCAGCACGAGCACCTGGCGGAGCGCCTCGCCGTGCCGGGATTCCTGCTCGGGCGGCGGCACGAGGCGGTGTCGGCGGAGCCGCGCTTCTTCAATTTTTACCTCACGCAGTCGGCGGAGGTTCTCAACTCTCCGGCCTATCTGACGCGGCTCGATCACCCCACGCCGATGACGCGCGTGGTCATGTCGGAGATCTTCAAGGACATGATCCGGACCGTGTGTCATCGCACCTTCCGGCTTGGCAACATGCGCGGCGCCGCGGTGGTGACGGTGCGATTTGGCGAACCCCCGGACGAGCCTGCGTTGCAGGATATGATCGAAAAATTAATGCAGGACGCGGGCGTGGCGTGCGGCGAAATCTGGTCGAGTGCCGGTGCGCACGCCTTTCCGGTGTCGGAGGAGGAGCGCCTGCGTGGAGGCGATCGCAAGCTCGACGCCTGCCTGGTAGTAGAGACGCTGCGGGTGGCGAAGGCCGAAAGCATCGCAGCGACGCTGGCGGGCCTGTTTCCGCGGGCGACGGTCGGGGTCTACCGGCTGCTGTGCGAGATCAGGCCGTAAGATCACGTGATCGAGGGCGATGAGGAAGCAGGATGTGTCCGCATCGATCGGGATTGTCGCGACACGCGCGAGCCCCGTTCCCTTCACGGGCGAGGGACGATAAGGTTCCATCATGTCCGTATTGACGCAGCGCGCGCATCCGGAAGTCCGTGCAACCGCCGCCGTGGGCGGCGGAGTAGCGACGCTTGCCGCCGGCAAGCTCTACGCCCTGCAACACCCTTATGCGCTCGACGGCCGGGTCAGCTCGTATCCGGCCAGCGCGCGGGGGTTTTCGGTGGCGAACTGCTATCTGCTGACGCAGAGCGATGCCGCCATGCTGATCGACACAGGCTTCGGCAAGGACGAGCCGGCCATCCGCGCGCAGATCGAGTCGCTGATCGCCCCCTCCCTGCCGCTGTCGCTGTTTCCCCTGCGGCTGAACGAGTTCATGTCGATCAACAACGTGGAACCGTTCGCCGCGCACTTCAACGTCGAGCAGTGCTACACCAGCAACGTCGATGCGGCGCTGTGGTTCGATTTCGGCGCCAAGGTGGATGGCCGCAGCATCCTGGGGTCGATGCCGGTCACCGCGGTGACGCGCGCTGACACGATCGAGCTCGGAAAGATCGGCCGACCGATCGATGTCATGCAGGCGCCGATCCGCCTGATCGCAACGCGCTGGCTGTACGACCGCGCGACACGCACACTGTTCAGCTCGGACCTGTTCACCCACGTGTGGCGGCCGCATGCGGACGGGCCGTGGGTCGTCACCGACGCAAACGACACCACGACCGCGCGCGACCTGCGATCGTTCATGCTCAACACGCGCTACTGGTGGCTGGAGGGCGCACCGACCGACTCGATCCGGCGCGGGATCGACGAGGTGTTCGCCAAACACGACGTCGAGACCATCGCACCGGGTTATGGCTGCATCCTCTCCGGGCGCAAGGTCGTGGCGCGGCACGTGCGGATGCTGGACGAGATTCTCAAAGACCTGGACAGGAGCGTCGCGGTGTCGCGCTACGTGTCCCGCGACGAGGAGCGCTGAGGCAATGGCGAAC